>CAZERH010000405.1:0-2157 GCA_964515535.1 uncultured Anaerolineaceae bacterium | reverse complement strand
GTTGAATGGCACGCGTTAACGAGACCGGCTTGGGGCGCAGGCGATGCTATTTTAAGGGTAGCAGGTATGGCAAAGTCCGCAGACGCGCCGCTTTATATCGTCCACATGAATACGGCTATCGGTGCGGACATGCTTAAGTATTCCCGCGAGCATGGAGTTAAAGTCATGGGAGAAACTTGTCCGCAATATCTTTTCTTTACGATTGACGAAATGCGCCGACCGGACGGTGCGAAATGGGTCTGCTCGCCCCCGATGCGTACCAAAGCGGATAACGCGCGGCTTTGGCAGGCAATTGAGCGTGGCGAAATGCAGACGATTGGCACAGACCATTGCCCATTTTTCTATGACGGGACGAAGCCGATCATTTACGAGGGGAAGGAAATTGCGATTCCCGGCAAGGAACTGGGCGTGGATGATTTTACGAAAATCCCGAACGGATTGCCTGCCGTTGGCGACCGTCTCCCCGTGATGTGGACGGAGGGTGTCGTGAAAGGGCGGATTACGCCGAACCAGTTTGTGGCGTTGACCAGCACTAATCCCGCCAAGATTTTCGGCATGTACCCGCGCAAAGGCGCGCTTCTCCCCGGCTCGGACGCGGATATTGTGATTTGGGACCCGAAATGCAAAGTGACGCACGGCGCAGCGCATAGCCATCAGCGCACGGATTATAATTTATTTGAAGGCTGGGAGTTAGAAGGCTATCCCGAAAAAGTCTTTTTGCGTGGTAAATTGATTGTGGACGGGGATGAGTGGCTTGGAGAACGTGGGGGAGGCGAGTTTATTAAACGAGTATTGGGTGAAATTTTGTGATTTATCCGCAGATGTCGCAGATTACGCAGAAAAAAGAAAATAAGAACTTTGTGCTTTTGCGTCTTTGCGTGAAACCAACTTAAAAAGGAAAAGAGATGAAACATGATACCGATTCAATAATTGTGCATTGTATAGATTTTCGTTTTCAACACTATCTTGACCCTTGGCTCCACGAAAATTTGGGACATTGCAACTACGACCGCGTCTCTATTGCCGGAGGTGTATTCGACTTTGACTATATGCTGAAACAAATCGAAATCTCAGAAGAATTGCATGATATTGAGCAAGTAATTTTGGTCAATCACGAAGATTGCGGCGCGTATGGCTCAGAGGGGAATTACGCTCGTCATAAAGCGGATTTAGAATCCGCACGAGATAAGTTGAAAACTTTATACCCCGCGATGGATATAGAACTCTATTATTTGCATTTAGATGGGGAGTTTGAAAAATTGCATTAATTTTATCCGCAGATACTTTGGCTTGCTCAGTACAAGTTTCGCAGATTTCGCACAAAAAAAGAAGTCACGCTGAAAAACAGCGTGACTTCTTTTAATTTCGTATTTCTTCGTGTTCCTTCGTGGATTCAATCTTGTGCTTCTGTTAACAACTCCAACAATTTTGGATGCTCCGCGTAAACCCCTCTGTTTTTTTCAGGCAACATCACCGCGATTTTGCACATAATTTCATCGGTATATTCTCTTAAAACTTTATCTTTATTTTTGCGAGGTAATGGGGGTAAAGTGAAAGCATCACCAATCGTGATTGTGATTTGGGTGCGTTTGAAACGTTTCAAATTCATAAACAAAATACGATCCTCTGTCCCTGCCAATGCAACAGGTACTACGGGGAATTGTGATTTTGATGCTAAATAACCCACGCCCGGTTTTCCTTCTGCCATTTTCTCTGTTCTGCTACGTGTTCCTTCTGGTGCTATGATGAGAACTTCACCGGAATCCATGCGGCGTAAAATCATTCGTAAGGCGCGAATATCTGGATTGAAACGGTCAATAAAGATGATATTTAAATATTTACCCAGCCAACGTAAAAAACCATATTCTTCCCATTTTTCAGCAACGGGAATGAAGAAATCCCAACGGTCAAGAACATAATAAGCAAGTAAGGCATCTAAAAACCCCAGATGGTTTGTGGCAAAAACATAACTCCCTGTTTCTCGAAGATTTTCTACATTGATAATTTTTACTTTAGCAACAAGTCGAAGCAGGACACGGAGGATGGCGCGCAGTATATTTCTAATCATGCCCCCAATTGTAGGCTACTTCTAAGATGGGTGCAACAAAAAAGCGTCAGAGTTTTAATCTGACGCTTTTTTGTGAAAATGTGAAATTT
>CAZERH010000404.1:0-2167 GCA_964515535.1 uncultured Anaerolineaceae bacterium | reverse complement strand
GAACGAAAATTATTTACTCAAAGTACTTTCTGCATAATTTGATGCGATTGCTCTATTTACTCATGAGCCAAAACAGTTTCCTCTACTTCGTCCTTTTTCCCTTGTTTTGTTTTTTCTCGTATATCATTTTCTATTGAGCCCATGAGCGAATGGCTGGCATTGAACAACCTGAACCGATCAGGCAATTCAAGTTAGCAGACTGGACATCTTTTCGCAGATTGCGAAGGAAACTCTTTTTTTCCTCACAAGATTCTTCGCTATCATCTATTTTTATTTTGGACATCTTTGCCATGTTGTCGCTTCTCCAATTTTTGTCATTTCCTGCAAATATGCTCAATAGTTTATCCTAAAACCCCTCCGCCACATACTCGCCCTAAACGCCGCGCAAAGTATTCGCTATCTCCCCTAAAGTCATATAACTCTCCACCGCTTCAATGAAAATCGGCATCAAATTTTCGTCTCCACGTGCCGCATTCTCTATTCTCACTTAGCTCTGTCAATTTCACTCTCTGGGTCTACTGCCATGCGATTGGCATTATTGAAAGTCACAGTCCAGTGCTTGTCGGATATTTTCAAGCGTTTCTTCGCGTTCAATCGTGGGGAGTGTATCTTCTTGAATTCTACGCCAAGTCTCGCAAAACATGGATTTGCGTTTTGGTGCTTCAAGGGTGAGTTGCTTCGCTTGTTTCCATTTGCCGAGATGGGCGTAGCCTTCGATGAAAGGGATGCGTTCAGATGGGTGATTAGGTGTCTTGCCTGCTCCGAAGGCTATATCGCCAATTTCCACGACCATTTCCCAGTCCCGACGTTGGCGGGCGAGGTCGGCTTGTTGGAAGTAATAACACCAATTTTGTAATACTTCCGTTGACCCAAAAAACTTTGGGAGAGAAGCGGTTAATGCTGTGTCCGCAAGTATTAGTTGCGGGTTAGCGTAAGGGATTGCGGCATCTACAGGTGGGGGGATTTTGCGCAAGGGGTTTTGCGGGTCAACCAATTGGAGGCAAGCGGGCGGTTCATAAAAGACAACCAAGACCTTTTCGAGAGAGCCTTCAAAAGGATAATCTAAATAATAGCCGGAGGTAAATCTTTCTTCATTTGCGGTTAAGCTATCACGCCCAAAGCGTAGGTCTACATAAAGCAGTTGCAAGGGTAGGTTGCCATCTTTGAAGTCGGGGGCGTAAGTCCAATTTAGGGGAGCGGTGAGAGAGTTGTCAGTTGATCTCCCCGGCAATTGATTGGAGAGAATAGTCGTATTAGCAGGGATGTTGGGGGCACGAGTGGTCAACTGCTGAAAAAAAGATGTGGTGGATACCCAAGCTGAACGGTAGACCAACGCATTTTGGTTATGACTGCCTGTAGACAAACCGATAATAAGCGAAATGGTGATGACCTTTAGCGGAGTAGATTTAAAGAGCATATCAATTAGGACTGCGAGCAGGAGGCTTGCACCAAATGCACTCGGTAGCAGAAGTCGGTCTTCGGGGAAACCAAGTTTGGGGTCTAATCCCGCGATCCAGAAGGGAAGCGGGCTGACCACAAGTACGCTCACGCTAAAAATAAAGGCTTCCATGCGCCAATCTTTTCCTCCTTCCCTTTTATGTAGCAGACTAAGGTAGACAAATGTCACTACAGAAATGCCAATAACGATTGCCCAATAATAGAAATGAATGCGTTTTCCGTAACCTGCGAGGACGGAAAGGTTGAAAATACTACCCCATGCGCCAAACGTCGCTATTTGGATATCCAGTATAGCGTTGTAAATAAGTTGCCCGACTGTACTTAGGGGACTGCTGTTGAGTTGCTCAAAAATGGTGATGTTGTAATTGGTGTGTGTAGAGACGTTATATCGCCACCCAAAGATAATGCCAAGTAAAAAAGCATAGGGTAACCAAGCTCGAAATGCGGAGGTGAGACTACGGAGCGCATTTTTTTCTTTTCTACGCATAAAAATCCATAAGACCACCGGGCGGGTCAGTTCAAACCCGTAATAGTATTCACTAGTGAGCATGGTCATTAAACTTAAGCCGAGCGCAATGATTGTGTTTAAGCGAGCGTTCTTTTTCGTCTGTAGGCTTTTAAGCATGAAGCCAAATGACAAGAAGAGTGTAATCAAAGGAAATAAGTGGCGACTATTATTGACCGAGACAAATTGTTGATTGAATCCCGG
>CAZERH010000403.1:0-2170 GCA_964515535.1 uncultured Anaerolineaceae bacterium | reverse complement strand
GTCCCCAACACAGCGGGGATACCATATTCGCGCGCTACAATTGCCGCGTGAGATAATGCTCCGCCCGTATCCGCAACAACAGCAGAAGCCAAACCAAAAAGTGGAGTCCACGCCGGATCAGTGAACTGGCAAACCAAGACATCGCCTTGATTGAGTTTATGAAATTCGGTGGGTCCGCTAATTACCTTAACCGTCCCTGAAGCAATACCCGGACTCCCCACCTGACCTTTAATCATATTTTCGGATGTGCTACTCATTGCAACAACGCCTCGGTCCTGCCAAACTGCGCTTGCTTTTGGGCGCGCTTTTTGACGTTTGGAAATCAATTCTTTAATCTGTTCGGACGAAGAAAGCCCATTTAGCGCGTCATATAATTCGGGTAAAGTCAAAAAGAGAATATCCTCTTGAGCAGAAATCATCCCCTGATGAAAAAGGTTCTGTGCCGCTGTTTTTGTTCCCTTTCGGGCGAGAGAAAAGGCTTCTTCAATCGCATATAAAGTTGCTTCACGAGCAATATGCCCGTTGCGATAATGCCTTAGCATCTGCGAGAAAGGTTGCCGCAAAAACTTTGGCGTTTTCTCAAGCACCTTCTCCTTAAGCACAGAGAATTCCCCTTTAGATTTTCCTTTCTTTGGGTCAGTCCGCAAAATAAGGGGCAAAAGAGCCATCAAATCCTCCGGTTTTTCCGCCCAAGAATAATTAGAAAAAGGCAGGTAAACTTTCATCGTGCGCGCACCGTATTTTGCTAAAAAGATATTCACTTTTTCTAAGAACAAGAGTCCTGCATCCGTTTTTTTTAGTTCTTCGATAACTTTATCAGGGCTAAATTCCATCAAAGTCGTCCGCACAGATTTTTCTTTCTCGGCTTCCTGCGCGAGTTCACCCAAAGCTCTGTCAATTACCGCGGTTTTATACTCTAATTGACCAAGCAAATCCGCCTCAATCAGATTCTTGTCGCCCGTCACCTGCTTCACCCACGCAATCAGAATCGCGCCGCGCAACATCATCGGAACAATATAGCGGCTAAAGCGAAGCGTCCCGAGTTCTGTCCCGATTTGCACCGCCTTAGCAATAAAATCAGCCAATTCCATATTATTTCGATTTCCTAGCACAACTTCCTTCAAAGCAGAAATCCGTTCCGCAAAAGCAAGGCTTTGCGTTTGCCAATTTTCGGGGTTAAAACGCATTTTCTCGGAAATTACCCACGGAAAAGACAATAACTTCAAACTAAACTTCGGTGCGACCGGCTCAACAAATGGGATCCCCTCTTCATCCATTTTGATAATCTCATCCGCCCTCGCTATTTTCATCCCCACATCACGCACACTACTTTGAACCTGCTCATACCCATCCGTCACTGCGAAATAATCGAGCGGGTAGGGCGGGTCGGGGTAATGCTCCAAAATATCATCCAAAATACGATACTCGATCTTCGATAATTTCCCCAGCCGATGAAGCGGTGCTTCATTCAAAAAAGTAATCGGACGGGTTTGCAAAAGAAACAACTTTTCCCCTGCAAAAGCCCATTCAATATCTTGTGGCGACTGATAATGTTTTTGGATTTTCACCCCCAATTCAGCCAATTCTTTTAATTGGGATGGATTTAAGCACAGGCGTTGTCTCTCCGGAAGGGGAACGCTAGTCACGCGTGTCCCGCCGCTTGCTTGCTGGTCGATTCGCGTTTCTTTGTCTCCGACTTTTTCCTCCACAACCAGCGACTTGGCGGACAGAGAGACGCGATAACTATCGGGGGTTATTTGCCCTGAAACAACACTCTCGCCTAAACCATAGGAGGCGTTGATTAGCATCTCGTCCCGATTTCCATTCAGTGGATTCGCGGTAAAGAGCACCCCCGCGGTCTCCGACTCGACCATTCTCTGCACCACAACCGACAAAGAAACTTGCTCATGCGGAAAATTATTTCGTTGCCGATAAGAAATCGCTCGTTCCGTCCACAAGGATGCCCAACATAATTGGGTATAGCGGAGCAAATCTTCCTCGTCGCGCACGCCCAAATAGGTTTCTTGCTGTCCGGCAAAACTGGCTTCGGGCAAATCTTCCGCAGTGGCAGAGGAACGAACTGCTACGGTGATCGTTTTCTCTCCGGCAAGTTTTCTGTAGGCATGGCGAATCTCTTTTGCCAAATCTTCGGGCATAGGAATATCTACTA
>CAZERH010000402.1:0-2174 GCA_964515535.1 uncultured Anaerolineaceae bacterium | reverse complement strand
TTTTCTTATCCGCCTTTTAGCACTCCCCAAACTCCACGACACCCAATGCGGTTTCAAAGGCTTCCGCGCCGAAATCGCTGAAGACCTTTTTCGGCATCAAAGTATAGATGGCTGGGCTTTCGATGTAGAAATTCTTTATATCGCCAAACTGCGCGGCTACCAAATAACCGAACTCCCCATCCCTTGGTATTATAACGAAGAGAGCAAAATTAGCGTTTTGCGTGATTTCTTACGCATGTTTCTCGATCTATTCAAAATCCGCAAAAACGCCCGTCAGGGGCTATATGACCCGAGAAAAGTTTGATACCAGCACCCTCTCCAAATGTCCTGACCTAAAAATTGAAAAAAGGCTCTGGAAAGAAGGCTATCAATATCTTGGCGGGATAGACGAAGCCGGACGCGGCGCATTAGCCGGAGACGTGGCTGTAGCAGTCGTCATCCTCCCCAACATCTCAAAGCTGACTCAAATTTTGGCTGGCGTGCGTGATTCCAAACAGATGACTCAGCGTCAACGTGAAGCCTTTGAGCCAATCATCAAAAAAATTGCGATAGCTTGGGCAGTATCTTATGCCTCTCCCGCCGAAATTGACGAGATCGGCATCCTCCCCGCCACCAAACTCGCATCCAAAAGAGCCGTAGAATCTTTATCTTTGAAGCCCGACTACCTCATCACCGACTATCTTTCGCTCCCTGATATTGACCTCATCCAAGAAAAATTCATCAAAGGCGATATGCGCTCCCTCACCATCGCCTCTGCCTCCGTCCTCGCTAAAACCGCCCGCGATGCAAAAATGCGCACGTTAGATAAAGACTATCCAGAGTATGGTTTTGCCCAACATAAAGGCTATGGCACAAAAAAACATCGCTCTGCAATTCAAACGTGGGGAAAAAGTATCGTGCATCGCCAAAGTTTTAAATTAAAAGAACAGAAAAAGACAGTCGGTTTTTAAAAGAAAAACCGACTGTCTTGAATCTTTCAAATCCGCGTTCTCTTCTCTACTCTACTCTCTAATTATCTGTTTTCTAAAAAACTAAATCCAAGTCGGTTCTTCGTAACCGCCAAAAACATCCTTCATCACGTTCACAATTTCGCCGAGCGTAGCATATTCTCGCACCGCGTCTAGGATGAAGGGCATCGTATTTTCAGTTCCTTCACAAACATTTTTGAGACGTGCCAACGATTTTGTCACCTTCTCATTATCCCGTGTCTTGCGGATTTCTTTCAGCCGCGCCATTTGCTTCTCGTAGCCTTCGGGATCCATTTTTAAAATAGGGATTTTGACTTCTTTATCTTCGTTATAAGCATTCACGCCCACAACACGGCGCACATTTTGGTCAATCTCGCGTTGATAGCGGTACGCCGCGTCCGAAATCTCACTTTGGAAGAAACCTTTTTCAATCGCGGGTAACATCCCGCCCAAATCTTCAATTCGGCGGAAATAATCATACGCCTGCGCTTCGATTCTATTCGTTTGCGCTTCAACAAAATATGAGCCACCCAGCGGATCAATGGTATTCGTCACGCCCGACTCTTCAGCGATGATCTGTTGGGTGCGGAGGGCGATGGTCACCGCTTCGGCGGAGGGAAGTGCGAGAGCTTCATCAAGACTATTCGTGTGCAGAGATTGAGTCCCGCCCAAAACACCGGCGAGGGCTTGGAGTGCAACACGCACCACGTTGATTTCGGGTTGTTGTGCGGTCAGCGATGCGCCCGCCGTTTGGGTGTGGAATCGCATCAGCCACGAGCGCGGATTTTTCGCCCCGAAGGTTTCTTTCATCTCGCGTGCCCAAATTCGGCGTGCGGCGCGGAACTTGGCAATTTCTTCAAAGAAATCGTTATGCGAGTTAAAGAAAAGCGAAAGGCGCGGGGCAAAATCATCAATGTCTAGTCCGCGCTCTAATGCCCAGCGTACATATTCAAATCCATCTGCCAGCGTAAAGGCTAATTCTTGCGCGGCAGTCGAGCCTGCTTCGCGGATATGGTATCCGGAGATGCTGATCGTATTCCAGCCCGGCAATTCATTGGTGCCAAACTCGATGGTATCTGTCACTAAGCGCATCGAAGGTTCGGGGGGAAAAATATATTCCTTTTGAGCAATATATTCTTTCAAAATATCGTTTTGGGTCGTGCCGCGCAATTGCGCTCTTTTTACCCCCGTTTTTTCAGCCGCTGT
>CAZERH010000401.1:0-2174 GCA_964515535.1 uncultured Anaerolineaceae bacterium | reverse complement strand
CCTGCGACCTCCGGGTTATGAGCCCGACGAGCTGCCACTGCTCTACCCCGCATCGTTGAGTTTAGCCCGCCAATACTACCAGAGAAGAGGATAAGCGTCAAGAAAATTTCATTTCTTTTTCACGCGCACGTCCACTGCCGCAACACCTTCCTTCAAAACAGTGAGCGGATTTATCTCAATTTCGGCAATTTCAGGCAACTCATACGCTAAGCGGGAGAGTTTGCAAAGCACATTTACCAACGCAGATTTGTCCACCGCGGGGAGATTTCGATAGCCATCCAGCTTTGTTCCCGCCCACGTTTTCTCTATCATTTTTTCGGCTTCTTTTTGAGATAGCGGGGCGATGGCGAAAGCAACATCTTTTAGTCCTTCCACTTCTACCCCGCCGGAACCAAACATCATTAATGCACCGAATTGGGGATCGCGCACCGCGCCGACAATCACCTCCTGCCCGACCGGAATCATTTTCTGCAAGTGGACACCTTCGAGCCTCGCGCGTGGACGTTGGGCTTGCACCCGTTTCATCAACATTTCATAGCCCCCCGCAACTTCGCCCACAGAGGCAAGATTAAGCAAAATACCATCCACATCCGATTTGTGGGGAATATCGGGGGATGCGATTTTCATAGCGAGAGGGAAGCCCAACTCTGTGGCAATTTTTGACGCGTTTTCTGCACTAGACGCGAGTTTCACGGGCAATGTTGGGACAGAAAAAATGCGCATTAAACGCTCAACAAGTTTCGGGTCAAGCCAGCTTCCGCTTGGGATATTTGCTAGAGCCGCGCGGATGTCGGTTAAATCAGGAACTGTCCAGATCGGCACAGATGTCTCAATCCCCCTCAGAAATTCTGCTCTTTCCACTAAACGCGTTAAAGCGGATGTAGCTCTTTCGGGGAAACGATATTCGGGGATTCTGGCATTCTGCAAACGCACAGAGGCTTCTTCAATTTGCTCACTGCCCACCAACACCACCAACACCGGCTTTTTGGCATTTTGGATAACAGGAATTATCTCGTCGGCGACTTCTTCGGCGGGATACATGGGCGGGGGCGGGGCGAGGACAAGCACGGAATCGGTGTTAGGGTCGGCGAGAAGGAGGCGCAGAGCTTTAGCATAATCTTTTGCGGTAGCTCCGGCGAGCATATCAATCGGGTTTTGCGTGCTGGCGGCGGGGACGAGGAAATCATCGAGGGCCTGGGTGGTTTCGGGAGCAAAATCGGCGAGTACCAGCCCTTCATGGTCGAGCGAATCGGCGGTGATGACGCAAAGACCGCCCGCATTAGAAAGTACGCCCACTCTCCGCCCCCGCGGGAGCGGAGACCATGCGAGGGCACGCGCCCAATCAAAAATTTCTTCGGTGGTATCAGCACGAAAAACACCCGCTTTTTCAAAGGCGGCTGAGTAGGCAGTATCTGCGCCCGCAAGCGCGCCCGTGTGGGAGGCGGCGGCACGTTGTCCGCTCTGCGAACGTCCTGTTTTGAGGACAATAATGGGTTTCCGGGCAACAATTTCACGGGCGTTTTTGATGAAACGCTCGCCATCGTTGACGTTTTCGAGGTAAAGGGTAATGACTTTGGTATGCTCGTCTTCCGCGACCAAAGGCAAGAGGTCGGTTTCAGTGACATCGGCTTGATTGCCAATGCTGATGATGCGCGAGAATCCAAATCCCTGCCCTTTAGACCAATCTATGAGCGCATCGCAGATTGCGCCGGAATGAGAAATAAAAGCAATTTGACCGGCGCGTGGCATCTCTAGCGGGAGAAAAGTTGTGTCTAAGGGAAGGTGGGTATCAATAAGCCCGATGCAGTTGGGACCAATCACACGGATACCATATTTGCGCGCAACATCTATTGTCTCATTTTCGAGTTTTGCACCTTCTTCGCCCGTTTCTCGAAATCCGCCCGAGACGAGAATGGTGGCTTTTATGCCTCGCTCGCCACAGGCACGCATGGTGGCTGGCGCATATTTTGGGGGAACAACTAAGATGGCTAAATCTACAGGGTCGGGAATTTCGGCGATCGTTTTGACCATTTCGCGCTCGAAAATTCTCCCGCCTTTGGGGTTAACAAGGTGAACCGCGCCGCCGTATCCGCTTTTGAATAAGTTGCGGGCTACACCGTAGCCTAGTTTTTCAGGATGAGAGGATGCACCGACTATGGCGATGCCTTGAGGGT
>CAZERH010000400.1:0-2182 GCA_964515535.1 uncultured Anaerolineaceae bacterium | reverse complement strand
GGAGGCGTTAGCCCCGCCCCTTGGAATTCTCTTAATGTTGGCGGGACAGTAGGAGACGACCCCGCCAATGTGCGCGAGAATCGAATCCGAGCATTTACTGCGCTGGGACGCGATCCCGAATCCATTTTTGACCTGTGGCAGGTTCACGGGACCCGAGCCGTTTTCGCCAGTAAACCGCGTTCCCCTTACGATCATGAAGATAAAGGGGATATCATCTTCACCGACAATCCAAAAGTGACTCTCTACATGCGTTTTGCCGATTGTACGCCTCTGCTCTTTTCTGATGCTACACGCGGCGTTGTTGGCATCGCCCACGCCGGTTGGCAAGGCACAGTGTTGGGGGTCGCAACCGCGGCGATTAGCGCAATGTGTGAACACTACGGCTCAAAACCGGAAAACATCCAAACAGCTATCGGACCCTCTATCGGCGTAGATCATTACGAAGTGGGTGATGATGTTATTCAACAAGCGCGTGAGAAATTTGGTGCAGATGCCGAATCCCTGCTCCCCAAATATGGTAACCGTAGACACTTCGATATGTGGAGGGCGAACCGTCTCTTACTAGAGAGAGCGGGAATTATCCAAATAGAATCCGCCAACCTCTGCACCGCCTGTCATCTCGAAGATTGGTACTCCCATCGTGCCGAAAAAGGCGAAACTGGGCGATTTTCTGCAATAATCGCGTTGAGGGAGTAAAATAGACTGGTTGATTACTCCTTATTTCTTTCAATCGCGGTAAAAAAAATAAAAAATGACAGAAAAATCTCTCGCAATACTAGTTCGTGAACGCTATGAGCGCATCCAATCCCAAATAGCGGATTCCGCTCATATCGCAGGGCGCAATCCGGAATCTATTAAATTAGTTGTCGTGACGAAGAAACAACCCGTCTCAGTTCTGCAAGCGGTGATAGATGCAGGTATAAAAATTCTAGGGGAGAATTACCCCGAAGAAGCTGTAAAAAAAATGCAATCTCTGGGAGAAAAAAACACTGTAGAATGGCACATGATTGGTCATGTACAGAGCCGTAAGGCGCGTTTGGTAGCAGAAAATTTCACCTTTTTACATTCCCTCGATCGCGTAAAAACAGCCCACCGCCTTAACCGTTTCTCTGCTGAATCCAAACGCACGCTCCCTGTTTTTCTCGAATTCAATCTTGGCGGCGAAGTGAGCAAACACGGCTGGGATGCTTCTGACGAATCTCGATGGGAAGATTTACTTCCTGATGTTGAAGAAATACTTCTGCTTGAAAACCTCGAAGTGCGCGGTTTGATGACCATGCCTCCCTTTTTTCAAAACGCTGAACTCGCTCGCCCGTATTTTCGGCAGTTGCGGCGGTTGCGAGATTATTTAGCAAAGCGGTATCCGCAGAATAATTGGGAAAATCTTTCAATGGGGACAAGCGGCGATTTCCACATCGCCATTGAAGAAGGTGCTACAATTATACGAGTTGGGCAGGCAATTGTGGGCGCACGTCCCCTATAAATTTGGAGATTTTATGGTCATTTTGACATTGATTCGTCTAATTGATATTTCAGCACAAGCCTTAATTCTTTTGATTATTATTTCAATTGTGTTATCATATTTTATGTCGCCCTATCATCAGGTGCGGCAAGCTATAGACCGAGTTGTTCAACCGATGTTAGTGCCAATTCGTAAAGTAGTGCCGTTAGTTGGGATGTTTGACTTTAGTCCGGTGATTTTAATTATTTTAATTCAAGTTTTATCTTCAGTGATTATTAATTTTTTATATATATTGAGGTGAATTATGACTTCTCGTAAATATAATTTGCACGATGGGAAAGTAGGGTCGGCATTGTCAGTGCGCCTAACACCAAAAGCGAGCAGAGATGCTATCTCCGGAATTGCTGAGGACGGAACGGTGAAAATTCATGTAACCGCCTCACCCGAAGACGGGCAAGATAATCAGGCGTTAATTCAATTGCTTTCCGGTGTGTTGGATATTCCAACGTCAAATATCGCCATTATTGCCGGAGAAACGGGGCGAGACAAAATAGTCTCTGTTTTGGGACTAGATGCAGTCACGCTAACAAAGTTGGTGCGCGGGTATCTTGAGTAGCGAGTGAAATTGTTTTTTTAGACAGCGTTTTCATCTCTGGATAATGTGATATTTATCTTGGGTCATCTAGCGTGTATTCAAGTATATTCAAAAAAAACTGACTG
>CAZERH010000399.1:0-2185 GCA_964515535.1 uncultured Anaerolineaceae bacterium | reverse complement strand
AATCGGCTGGAGCCAATATAATCGCTTCCCCTACGATTCCTTCTGGTGGCAGGGGCTGGACGGGACGCGCATTTTGACGCATTTCAGTACAACCAAGAAAACCGAAAGTTTCTTTGCCGCAACCTATAACTCGGACGCCACGCCAGACCAAACACTAGGTACATGGACGAATTTCCAGCAAAAAGATTATGGTGCGTCCGGCGTAACGCCTCCCTTGCTAATGTCGTATGGTTGGGGCGATGGTGGTGGCGGACCCACGCGCGAAATGCTCGAAAATATCTGCGAAATGGGAGATTTCCCCTCTACACCACATATTCACACGGGGCGCGTGGATGAATTCTTCCGCAAACTGGAAAAGGATGTTGGCGACAATCTCCCTGTTTGGAACGGCGAACTATATCTTGAATACCATCGCGGTACTTACACAACCCAAGCTCGTAACAAACGCGCCAATCGCAAAAGCGAATTTCTTCTCCACGATGCGGAGTTTTTGGCGGCTTACGCTAGTCAACTTGACCCCGATTACAAATATCCCCACGAAGAATTTACTGAAGCGTGGAAGATTATCGCCCTCAATCAATTTCACGACATCATTCCCGGCTCTTCAATCAAAGCCGTTTACGAAGAATCTCTGCAACAATACGAGCAACTTCGCCAAAACGTGACAAAAATCCGCAAGCAGGCTTTAGCGATGATTGCCGCTAAACTGGGTGCAAGTCAACTTCTAGTCAATCCAACATCTTTTGCAAGAAATGAAATTATTGCGGTTGATGGCGAGATCACCGATACTGGCAAATTACAGCCTTACTCCGTTAAAACCTTCAACTTTCAACCTTTCAACCTTCAACCTTCAACTTTCAACATTTCCCCAACCCTGCTCGAAAACAATTTTCTCCGTATCGAACTCAACATCGAGGGCGACATCACCAGTATCTACGACAAAGTTGCAGAGCGTGAAGTTCTAGACGAAGGCGCTGTAGCGAATCAATTTCAGGCTTTTGAAGATATTCCCATCAATTGGGATGCCTGGGATATAGAGATTTTTTACGATGACAAAATGTGGCTGGCAGAACCCGCAATCTCCGTTAAAGTTGTTGAATCCAATGCTTTGCGCTCCACACTGGAAATCAAACGCCAAATTTTGAACAGCGACTATATTCAGCGCATTTCTTTACAACATAACAATCCCCGACTTGATTTTGAGACGACGATCCAGTGGCGAGAGCGCAAAATTCTTTTGAAGGTCGCTTTCCCTGTTGATATTCTGTCCCCAATCGCGACTTATGAAATTCAATGGGGGAATGTTGAGCGACCGACACATCGCAACACCAGTTGGGATTGGGCACGCTTTGAGACTGCCGCGCAAAAATGGGTTGACCTGAGCGAAGGTGATTATGGTGTTAGCTTGCTCAATGATTGCAAATATGGACACGATATTCGCGACAATATCATGCGACTAACCCTGTTACGCGGCACAACCGCCCCCGATCCTGATGCGGATTTGGGAGAGCACCACTTCACCTACAGCATCTTTCCGCATCTCGGAGGATGGGATGAGCGTACCATTGCCGAGGCTTACGCGTTAAACGATCCTGTTCTTTTCTATCAGGCAGATGTTGATTTAACGAAAACAAGCTCCCCCACGCGCGAAGCGGAGTCTTTCGTCCAAGTAGACCAGCCGAATATCGTCATCGAAACGGTTAAAAAAGCAGAAGATGGGCGTGGTTTCATTATCCGCCTTTATGAGAGCCAACGCAAACGCGGCGATTTTACGCTGGCGACCAATTTCCCGCTTGCAAAAGCTTGGCGTACGAATATCTTGGAAGAAAATTTGGAGGAGTTGAAGGCTGAATCTCGGTGCATAGTTTACGCGATCAAACCCTATCAGATTTTGACTCTGCGCCTGCTTCCACAAGGTTAATTATGCGAATTTGCTTCATCGAAGACACCCCCCTGCACGGCGGGACGCAAATTTGGGTCGCGGAAGCGATTCGTTTTGCGTTGGCGCAGGGCGAAGAAGTGACCCTGCTCGCCCCGAAAAATAGTTGGATTATCGAGCAGGTGCGCGGAACGGGCGCGGAAATTGCCCCTTACGATTGGGCGCAGCCGGAAGCAAAAATATGGGCAGATGCGCTGAAAAATTCGGCAATTGCCCTCGCAACCGTGCATCCGCCACGCGGCGATT
>CAZERH010000398.1:0-2187 GCA_964515535.1 uncultured Anaerolineaceae bacterium | reverse complement strand
GAATGGAATTAAAACGATTTGACCACCAATACATGCTGTATTTGGCGAAACTGGTGTTTTCGTAGGTGTTGGTAGAGAAATAATTTTTGTCGAAAGCGTTTTCGTGTTTCATAGGGTTTCATTTTTAAACACAAAGCGCACGAAGAAAACACTAAGTTTTTGCTTTTTCTTTGAGAAACTTTATGACCTTTGTGTTTAAATTTTTCTCGCGATATAAAAGGTAAAAGTGCCCTCATCCACAGGCTCAATCGAGGCATATTTACGCACAAATTTCTCGGTAAAATACAAATTCCAGCGGGTAGGGGAGATGAGCCATTTGCGGGTGATAACGTGAATAATCAGCGAGGGCAAGCCAAAATAATGCCCCCATTCTAACACGCGCATCGCCTGCGGAGAGAAATAATGCCACCAACGTACCAACTCGAAACCGGCATTATTGAGCCGTTTTTCCCACACTTCCGGCGGGTCGGCATACTCAACACGCGAGATAAATCGAAACCACTCGGTATACATATCCGCCAACTTTTTCAGACCGATTTGACGAAGGCGGCGCGGAATATCAAGTTCGGATAAATAACGCTCGTTGGGGACACAGAAGACGAAGGGCGCGCCCGCTCTTAACGTGCGGCTTGTTTCCGTTAAAACAGCATCGATGTGGGGGATATGCTCCAGCACCGAATTGCTCAACGCGCTGGCAAAATGCCCGTCAGGGAATGGCGACTGCGCCGCATCCGCTTCGACTAGCAAGTTATACATATTGCGCGTCCCCGCCTCATGGATGGGACCATGCCAGGGGTCAAGACCGACATCTATTTTTCGGTCAAAAGTCAGTTGGGCAAAATGACCGTCTCCACATCCCACATCGAGGGTTGGGGAGGGGAGGTCGAGGTCTTGGTAATACTCCGATTCCACGCCACGCACAAGGGCGCGAAAATAGGGCAGGTCGCGGAGATGGAGGAAGAGGAAGTCTTTTTTTGATGGTTTTGACATAATTTTATGCTATACTTACATCGCTTTGATAGAAAGTGATTACACTTTAGGAGACAATCATGATTAGAACCCAAATCCAACTAGAAGAAAGACAACATAGAGTTCTAAAAGAAATGGCGGCTGAATATAATGTTTCGATGGCTACCTTAATTCGCCAAAGTGTGGATATGATGATCGAAACAGAAATAAAGCCTAGCCGAGATGAATTGAAACAGAGAGCATTGTCTGTTATTGGTATCGCCGAAGATATTAATGGTGCTACAGATGTTTCAGTCAATCACGATAAATATCTTGATGAAGCCTACGATTATTTTACTGATATTCCTAAGGTTCAAGGAGAGGGGAATGATATTAATTGACACATCTGCAATTCTTTCTGTATTAGATAGAAAAGATTATTACCACCTTCTGGCGGCAAAAACTTGGCAAGAAATCATCATGGCAGAGGAACGTATTTTTCTTAACAGCTATATTCTTCTTGAAGCAACTGCTCTAATCCAGCGTAGATATGGCATAGAAATTCTCCGTAAATTTCATTTTAGCATGATGCCCTTATTGGAAGTTGAGTGGCTTGATGCAACCAAACATGCTCATGCAATGGAGTTTTTGTTTTCTGCCAACCGCCGACACCTCAGTCTCGTAGACATCTCAGCCTTTGCCACCATGCGACGTATGGGGATTAATAAGGTATTTACTTTTGACCAACATTTTGCCGAACAAGGGTTTGAAATAGTTCCTTGAAACGTGAAATTTAGTTCTCACGCTTCACGTTTTACACCTTACGCAACTCTTCAAACATTTTCTCATACTTAACTGCTACGCTATCGGGATCATAAATCTGCGCGAGGGCAGTCGTATCACAGCGATATTTTTCTTTGTCGGCAAATATCTTGAGTAGCCCCTCGGCGAGTTCATTCGCGTCGCCAATCGCGGCGATTTCGCCCATCTCGTGCATCAACACGGGTTGACGAACGCCGGGCAAGGCTGATGCCACGCAGGGGACATTATTGAGCATCGCTTCGATCTGAACGAGACCAAAGGCTTCGGTCGCGTTAAGAGAGGGGACAACCAGCGCATCGAGGGCGGGATAAAAAACTGCCATTTCTTCGGGATTAAGGATTCCGAGAAAAGTCCAGTTTCCGCTTTTCTCATATTCCTTAATGCGCGGCATCAGACGGTTTGCGTAGGCTTGTTCGC
>CAZERH010000397.1:0-2194 GCA_964515535.1 uncultured Anaerolineaceae bacterium | reverse complement strand
CTTCTCGAAAAAATCACCCTCACCTCCACCGGTGCATCGGCGATATTTACCGGCATGGTACGCGGCAAAACATCTCGCCAGGGACAGGCGCAAGGAATCAACTATGCGCCGCACGAAACCGAGTACCTCGAATACGAGGCGTATACCCCTATGGCAGAAGCCAAGATGAAACAAGTCGCTGATGAAATCCGCGAAAAATGGGATGTAGTTGAGGGCATTGCCATTGTTCAGCGCATCGGAAAACTTTACCCGCGCACGCCAACCGTTTTGATCGCGTGTACGGCATCCCATCGCGACACCGGCGTTTTTGAAGCCGCCCGCTACGGAATCGACCGCCTAAAAGAAATTGTGCCTGTCTGGAAGAAAGAAGTCATGCCAGATGGGGAGGAATGGGTTGAGGGAGACTATATGCCGAAAAAAGGGGAGTGAGTTTTAAGAGCGACAAGAGTGGCTAAAAAGTAGGAGATTGTGAATCCCTCGTGACGAAGTTTCATTGCGGGGGTTGTTTTTTATGAAAACCGCAATTATTCAAAAGAAAAATAAACACCCGAGAGGAGAGACCAATGGAAAAAATTGTTATTACAGGCATGGGAACCATTAATCCGCTGGGGCATAATACAGAAGATACTTGGCAGAATATCATCAACGGTATCTCCGGCGTTGCACCTATTACACGCTTTGATGCCTCTCAATGGCGAGCACAAATCGCCTGCGAAGTGAAAAATTTCAATCCTAAAGACTATATGTCTGCAAAAGACGCGCGTCGCCGCGACCGCTTTGAACATTTTGCAACCGCCGCCACGCAAGAGGCACTCCAAAACTCGGGGCTAGAAATTACCGAAGAAAACACCGGCAGAATCGGCGTTTTGGTTTCCTCGGCATTGGGCGGGCTAAAATCACTGCAAGATTCAATCGTTCGCCTCGAGAAAGAAGGACCAAAACGCATTAGCCCCTTTTTGATTCCAATGTTAATGCCAAACGGTGCGGCGGGACTAATTGGGATAGATCACAATGTCAAAGGGCCAGCCATGTCAGTCTCCTCCGCTTGCGCGTCCGGAATAGACGGAATCGGACTTGCGTGGATGATGCTCCGCACCGGAGTGATTGACGCCGCGATAACCGGCGCATCCGAATCGGTCTTAACCCGAGCAGGAATCGGCGCATTTGACAGAATCAACGCCCTATCCACCAAAAGCGATTACACAATGACCCCCGCCCCCTTCGACAAAAATCGTGACGGTTTAGTCATGGGCGAAGGCGCAGGCATTTTAATCATGGAAACCGAAACTCACGCAAAAGCGCGCGGAGCCAACATCCTCGCCGAATTAGCAGGTTATTCAGCCACCGCAGATGCCTTCCACGTCACCGCGCCCTCCTCCGATGGCTCTGGGGGCGGAACAGCGATAAAAAACGCACTCATTTCTGCAGGCATCAATAATGACGATGTCGATTATATTAGCGCACACGGCACCGCCACCCCACTCAACGATACCACCGAAACCAAAGCCATTAAATATGCCTTTGGCAAGCAGGCGTATAAAATCCCGATTTCATCCACAAAATCCATGACAGGTCACATGATGGGCGCAACCGGTGCGCTGGAAACTATTTTTTGCGTAAAAGCCATTCAAGATGGAATTTTGCCTCCCACAATCCACTATGAAACCCCCGACCCCGAATGTGACTTAGACTATATCCCCAACACCGCTCGCGAACAAAAAGCAGAGATTGCCATTAGCAACGCTTTTGGCTTCGGCGGACACAATTCGGTTTTGGTGGTAAGAAAATATTCTTAATTATCCGAAGCCGCCCAATTAGGACAGTTCTTCGATAATCAAAAGACCCCGTTCCCTTGAAGGAAACGGGGTCTTCTGTTTTTTGGATAAAAAGCGATTCGAACGCTTTTTAGGCTTGCTACCTTTTAAAGAGCAATTTGCCGCTCTAACCAATCTACCGTTAACTCAAAAACTTCCTCTTCCCAAGCGTGTGCGCTGTAAGTATGATTTGCGCCTTGAATCCAATGCAGGTACGCGCGTTCTTCGCCCACTGCCTCAAAATAACGCTCCGCCTCCGAAGGCGGGACTACCTCATCGCGCGTACCATGTAAAATCAATACATTTTTCGCATAATTTTGAATACTTTTTAAGGGTTGCACTTCTCCCGCAGTTTCTTTAAACGCCTCGCCAACAAGATG
>CAZERH010000396.1:0-2201 GCA_964515535.1 uncultured Anaerolineaceae bacterium | reverse complement strand
CCGATTATTCAAGAGGGAATTGATAGCGGAGAATTTAGAGCAAGAAACGCCAAAGATGTAGCGATTACGATTGGGGCGATTTTTGAAGGCACAATTTTATTATGGGTTTATGACGCAGAATCGATTGACCTTGAGAGACACCTCCGTTTAGGAATGGCATTATTAATGGAGGGGTTGAAGAATGAGTGAACTCAAAGCTCCCCCACGCGGCTGGAAAGCAAAACTCTGGCGCGCCCCGATTTGGCTTTATCGCTGGAATTTAGGCTTTCTGCTGGGAAACCGTTTTCTGCTCCTAAATCACACCGGACGAAAAAGTGGCTTACCCCGCCAAGCGGTGATTGAGGTTATCGATCATGACGAAAAGACCTATTACGCGGCATCCGGTTTTGGCGAGAAGGCGCAGTGGTATCAGAATATCATCGCCACCCCCGAAGTGAGCATTGAAGTCGGGGGCAAAAGTTACGCGGCGCGTGCCGAACGGCTTCCCTACGAAGAAGCAAAAACAGTTTTGAAAGAATACGCGAAAAAACATGCCAGATCGTTACGCGAAATAAGTCGCATGGTCGGCTTGTCTTACGATGGCAGTGAGGAGAGTCTAGAAAACTTGGTAGGTCTCTTGCCTATCATCGCGTTCCATATTGACTAAAGGGATAAATGATGAAATCTTCTTCTTTTTGGCAACGCTGGCTTTTTGTCTTTAGCGTAATCATTATCATTTTCGGACTTTTCATGGCGTTCTTTAACCACACCGTTCTCTTTTTAATTTTCACCAATCAAATTAATCCATCATTTTGGGGGTTAAATCCTCCTCCTACTAGAATTGTGCCATTCCAAGGATGGATTTACGGCATTTTAGGCGCAACGATGGCAGGCTGGGGAGTTATCCTCGCTTTCGTTATCCACCATCCCTTTCGCAAGAAAGAACGCTGGGCATGGAACGCTCTTATGCTGGCTTTTTCACTTTGGTATCTCACAGACACCGCCATTTCATTGTCTTTTGGCGTGATCTTTAATGCCATCTTCAACACGCTTATCTTTATTGCGGCGGTTTTGCCGCTTTTCTTGACTCGCAAAGAGTTTTTCACGAAAAAGGAGTAGAAAATGACGATCCTATATATCGTTCTTGCTATGATTGTAGTCGGTCTCATCGCCGGTTTTCTCGCCGGTCTGATTTGGAAGGATAACCGCCCGATGGGCACAAATGGCGATTATATCGTCGCGGTGATTGTTGCGGTGGCGGTTGGATTGCTCGATTTTTTCGTAATTCCCATGATGGGTTTTTCAGACACGATGAAATGGATTGGTCTAGCAACCGAGCCTTTTCTCTCCGCCTTGCTGGTTTTGTGGCTCATCCGCTACGCGAAACGGAATCAATAATTGCCTCACGCAAAGGCGCAAAGACACTAAGAAAAATCTTAAAAACTTTGCAACTTGGCGTCTTCGCGAAGCATGCCCTTTGGGTATTGCGTGAACAAGGATAAAAAAATGCCGGATGCGATCATTCAAACGACTGGATTAACGAAAGACTTCAAGAAGACGCGCGCGGTCAATGAACTGAATCTCAACGTCAACGCAGGCGAGCTATTCGGCTTGGTCGGTCCCGATGGCGCGGGGAAAACAACATCCCTCCGTCTCTTGGCGGGATTGCTTGACCTGAGCGCGGGCGAAGCGACTGTTGCCGGATACGATTTACGAAAAGAATCGGAAGCCATCAAAAAGCATATCGGCTATATGGCGCAAGAATTCAGTCTCTATGCCGAACTGACCGTTCTCGAAAACCTGCACTTCTTCGCCGAGATTTACGATGTGCCTCGTGGCAAGATGGCAGAGCGCACCGAGACCCTGCTCCAATTTGCGCGGCTAACCGAGTTCAAAGATCGCCGTGCCGACCATCTCTCCGGCGGGATGCAGAAGAAGCTCGCACTGGCATGTACCTTAATCCACGAGCCACAGATTTTGCTCCTGGACGAACCCACCACCGGCGTAGACCCCGTATCCCGTCGCGAGTTTTGGCATATTCTCACCGATTTGCATCTTAAAGGAACGACCATCATCGTCAGCACGCCCTATATGGACGAAGCCGACCGCTGTTCACGAGTCGGGTTGATGTATGAGGGCAGTCTCGTGATTTGCGATACGCCGCGCGAGATCAAGAATCAACTCGAGGGCGAGATGGTCGAATTGCTCACCGATGATTGGCA
>CAZERH010000395.1:0-2207 GCA_964515535.1 uncultured Anaerolineaceae bacterium | reverse complement strand
AATGGGCACTCAAGCATAAATTCACGCGCGGCTCGATTCGTCAAATCTGCAATAGCTGAACAAGTTGATAATGGCGAAGGAAAAGCGATTGAGATTTATGGCAAAAGGAAGTCTATTTTGAGCATCTCGCCCCAAAATTATCCAAGTATCTTTAACGATGTGATTGGTCCTGTCATGCGTGGACCCTCCAGTTCTCATTGTGCCGCGGCAGTACGAATTGGGAAAATAGTTCGAGATTTGATGGGAGGAGAAATTGCTGATATTCTCATTCAATTTGACCCTGACGGCTCGCTGGCAACCACACACGAAAGCCAAGGCTCAGATATGGGTTTATTTAGCGGTCTCTTAGGCTGGGATGCAACAGACGAACGCTTAGCCGATTCGCCAAAAGAAATCGAAAATGCGGGGATTAACGTCAAAACAGAAATCACCTCGATTAATGCTAACCACCCCAATACTTATAAAATGATAGTTTCCAACCCTAAAGAAAGGCACACTATTAGGGCAATTTCCACCGGCGGAGGAATTATTGAGATTATTGAAATTGATGGAATTAAAATCTCAATAGCAGGTGATTACTACGAAACCCTCATCTTTTTTAAACCTGCCAAAGAAGATTTAGAATCTTATTTAACAAAAAATATCCCTGCCGATGAAATTCACTTCTTCTCCAACGAAACCATTAAACTGGCTGAAATCAAATCTCAAGCGTTTTTGGGGAAAGAAATAATTTCTGAATTGAACAGCCGATTTGATATTCAATCCATAAAAGAAATAGAACCTGTACTCCCTATTTTGTCGTTTAAGGGCGTTAAAGTTCCCTTTATAACCTGTGCCGAAATGCTGGAATACAACCGTGATAAAAATCTCGATTTATGGGAACTGGCAATCCATTACGAGCGTTCGAGAGGCTCTATCACAGACGCAGAAGTAATTCAAAAAATGACAAGCATCATCGGCATTATGCAAGACGCCATCTATGCCGGTTTAGCCGGTACAGAATACGCCGACCGAATTCTGGGGTATCAATCCGGCAATTTTCAAACCCAAATGGAAAAGAGCCAACTCATCGAAGGCGGTGCGCTGAATCAAATTATTTTATACACAACTGCCCTAATGGAATCGAAAAGCGCAATGGGATTGATTGTTGCCGCCCCAACTGCCGGTGCTTGCGGAGGTTTGCCCGGCGCATGTATAGGCACCGCAAGTGTCTTAAATTGCTCAAAAGAAGAGATGGCGCGCGCCATGCTTGCAGGTGGGATGATCGGCATTTTTATCGCCGCTCACGCAACATTTGCCGCAGAAGTCGGTGGTTGTCAAGCCGAATGCGGCTCCGGTTCGGGGATGGCTTCCGCCGCATTAGTTACGCTGGCGGGAGGCTCAACCCAGCAAGCAGTCAATGCGGCTTCTATGGCTCTCCAAAACACATTCGGCATGACCTGTGACCCCGTAGCCAGTCGCGTGGAAGTTCCCTGTCTAGGCAAAAATGTGATGGCGGCAAGCAATGCCCTCGCCTGCGCAAATATGGCACTCGCCGGTTACGACCCCGTTATCCCACTGGATGAAGTCATTCAGGCTATGGACAAAGTTGGCAAAATGATTCACTCCGCACTGCGATGCACGGCGCGAGGCGGTTTATCCCTGACAGAAACATCTAAGAAAATTGAACTGAAATTGGCAAAAAAAGATATTTAATTTAGCCAACGCATCGTTACAAAACTATATCTTCTTCACTATCACCCACGCGTTAAACTCTTCGGTATGCACATCTATCTCCGCACCATCAAAAGGGAAAAGATTGACGATTTTTTCGGGGGACAGAAAATGACTTCTCATGAGCGCAAGTTTTTCTGCAATTGCGATTAATTTAACCGCAAACCTTCGGATATCCGGCTCTTGGATCACAATCCGTCCCCCCGGCTTAATGATGCGCCAGAGTTCGCGCGCGGTTTGGGCTTGGTCATTGACATGATGGAGCGCGTCTACGAGAAGAACACAGTCGAAAAAATCGCGAGAAAAAGGCATGGTCTCGGTTAACGCACAAGTTGGCTGAAGATTATCTTTGGCACCAGCTTCTTTCAACATCCCCATAGAAATATCGGATAAAACCACCGAGCCGACATGCTCTTGCAAAAAGGCGGAGACTCGCCCAGTCCCGCCACCCGCGTCGAGGAGACGACACTCAGGACTAGGGTCAAGTTCGCGTA
>CAZERH010000394.1:0-2223 GCA_964515535.1 uncultured Anaerolineaceae bacterium | reverse complement strand
AAGCAAATCGTTAACGAACTCGTCGCATATTACGGCTGGGATGGGTTAGGCGCGCGGATTAATATCCGCTCGTTTCAGCATGAGCCTTCGGTTAAATCCAGTTTGAAGTTTTTGCGGAGAACGCCGTGGGCGAGAGAGAAAGTCGAGGCGTTGTATTTGGAAATGCAGAGAAATGATTAGAGGGCATTATTCAGACAGTCTTCCAGCGCAAAAATCTTCCCCACCCTAGCGCAGAACGGAAAATTGCTAGGACTGCCATGGCTACCCAAATCCAGATTAAGGTATGAGGGGTAATCCAGATGACGATGAGACTGATGAGGACGGATATAATCATCGCGTTTCTGAGGAAGTGGTAATCGCCTGTGCCCCAATGCGCGCCATCGGTGAGAAAGGCGATCGCGTTAATGGGCTGGCTGAGGGATGAAATAGCCCATGCCGGAAGAAAAACGGATGTCGCTGACATCGGCACTAACGCATCCATAACGAGATCACGCCCAAACCACGCGAGAATCCCCAGCATAATGCCCGTCCCCAAACTCCACTTTGCCCCAACCCAAACGACTTTTTTTGCCCAGACCATCGAATCCCTCCCCACAAAATATCCCACCAAAGATTGGACAGTGGAGGCGTAGGCATCGAGGGCGAGGGCAGAGAATAAATAGATTTGACGAATTGCTTGGTGCGCCGCGCCTGCCTCTGCGCTGATGCCGGTGGCAACGCGGGTGGTGTAGGCGAGAAAAAAGGTGAGTAAACCGGTGCGGATGAAGAGATCGCCACCCACGCTGATGAGTTTTTTGGCTTCGCTGAGGGTAAATTTGCGCGTTAATCCCAATTTTTCGAATATGATGAAAATGCCTGCTAATGCGCCGAGCCATTGACTGAGGGTGCTGGCGAGTGCAGAACCTGCCACGCCCATTTCAGGGAAATTAGCGTTGCCAAAGATGAGGAGCCAGTCTAGGAGCAGGTTGAGCAGATTGATTCCGATGGCAATATAGAGCGGGGAGCGCATATCTTGAAGCCCGCGCAAAACGCCAAAGGAGACGAGCATGAGCAAAACGGCAGGCGCGCCATAGGCGCGGATTTGCATATAACTGACCGCGTCTACTTGAATTTTTCCACTTGCGCCCATGAGGTTGGCAAGCCAATTTGCGTTGGGGAGAATGAGAATAATCAGCAAGATGCCAAATCCCAATGCCATTGCGAGAGCGAGACTGGCGATTCCTTCCGCTTTTTCGACTTGACCTTTTCCATCGGCTTGGGCGACTTCGGTTTGTGCACCGATACCGAGAAAATTGAAAATCCAAAATAGGCTAGAAAGTGCCGATGTGCCAACGCCCAATGCCGCGAGCGGAATTGCACCCAGCGAAGCTATAAAGGCGGTATCTATGAGCGCGGTGAGCGGTTCTGCTGTCATGGAGAGCAAAACGGGGATGGAGAGGGAGATTAGTGTACGGTGGGGTTTTTGGGTAAATGGGTGCATGGGGTATAGGGGCGGCAAGGGTGATTATAGTTTAACGCGAAAACCGCGAAAAAGGCGACATGCGCTGTTTTTCGCGGTTTTAGATTTGAATTTATTCGAAGATATTTCTACGAAGCGGGGGGAATTGGCTCATCATCTGAATAGGGTGGGGTGGAAGGCACCGCGTCGATGACACCATCATCTTTTTTGCGGAGGGTGAAGAATCCCACAGCCGCAGGTATGGCGATTAGAAAAAGACTCCCGCAGACCATCGAAATCCCCACTGTAATTGCCGCTTGCGGGTCGCTACTTCCTGCAATATCGATATCGGAGCCGGGAATCATGCCGACTGTAGCAAATAAGCCTCCCGCAAAACAAAGGCATAAGCCGGGTAAACCGCAGGCAAGGGCTGTCCCGATCGTTGCAATTAAAGCACCGTTTTTCTTTTCCATTAAAAACTCCTCAATAAGTTGAATAAAGTATGTCTCAGTATATAAAAAATGTGGGATAGATGCAAGCAAGAAAAAAGAGCCAACGCTTTTAAAAACGCAGGCTCTTTTTTTGTATTGCGTAATGCATATTCCGTAATGCTTTTTAAATTACGCAATACGGATTCATCATTCTGAATCTTTAATTCTTTATTCTTCCCCCATTTTAAGGGAGGGTATGTCTTCCTTAAACGCACTATTCAATCCCACCGCAAGGACAGTGCGGCAATCCCGTCAAAGCGGGATAAGGTATTCCTACACATGGTACGTCTAATC
>CAZERH010000393.1:0-2226 GCA_964515535.1 uncultured Anaerolineaceae bacterium | reverse complement strand
GTAAATCTTTTTTGTCTAAAAATATGGGGGCTATCAACATTTCTGACTTTACGCTTCACTCTATTGGCGTGATTCTATTTAGGCAAAATGTTATTGAAGTGTTTTCGCAATTTGTTTCTGATACATTGCCAAAGGTGAACCTTCTATCCCTTCCCAAAGGGAAATATGGGAGCATTGCAAAGGCAAAGAAAAAATATAATTTAGATTTTGACGATGCTTATCAATACATAATTTGCAAGCATTACGATTTAAAATTTATTACAATGGATAGAGATTTCAGAAATATCAAAGATATTGAAGTCCTTTTTTTGTAATTTGTTTTTTTTCGATTTGGGACAAGTGTAAACAAATAGGATATGCTCAAGATGCTTTACTAAAATCTCCCCGATACAAAATGAAAAAAGCTCTTAAAATCAGCAAAAACCCACCCAATCCGTAAAACCCGCGTTCTATTTCCTCCCTCCCGTAACACCTATAAAATAAAATGCCTCCAACCCCCATCTACACCATCGGCTACGGCACGCGTAAAATAGACGAACTTCTCCGCGTCCTAAAAACAAATGATATTCACTATTTGCTAGATGTACGCAGTCACCCCTATTCAAGCCATAAGCCGGAATTTTCTAAAGATGCCCTAAAAGAAATCGTAGAAAATAACGGGATTCGCTATCTCTTTCTCGGCGATTCTTTAGGCGGAAAGCCGAAAGATGACAGCTCTTATACCGATGGCAAAGTGGATTACGAAAAAATCGCCCAAAAATCAGCCTACAAAGAGAGCATCAAACGCCTGCACAAAGCCAGCGAGCAGGGAAATCGAGTCGTGTTAATATGCCATGAAGAGAACCCGGAAGATTGTCATCGCACACATCTTATCGGAAAAACGCTCGCCGCCGAGGGAATCGAAGTTTTACATATTGACGAAAACGACCAACTCATCTCTCAAAAAGATGTTTTATCGCGATTAAATGGCGCAGAACCCCGCCTTTTAGAAGAGATTGATCCATTTGCGGGAAGAGAGTCAGCAAATCACGTCCCTGAGAACAACTTCACCCCAAAGAACACTGAGAAAGGAAGTGAAAAAGAGAGAGAAGAAACGCCTCTTTCTCAAAAAACTCAAAAAAACACTGTGGTCTCAGTGGTAAAACTCAAAGAAATCCTTCAAGAAAAATTCGGCTACCCCGAATTTCGCGCCCTACAAAAAGAGATCATCGAAAATGTGCTCCAAAAACGCGATTCTCTCACCGTAATGCCAACCGGGAGCGGAAAATCGCTCTGCTACCAACTCCCCGCCACCATTTTCGAGGGGCTAACGGTGGTTGTCTCGCCGTTGATCTCGCTGATGGAAGATCAGGTTTTGGAATTACAGGAATGGGGCATCCCCGCGCTTTATTTGAATAGCACGCTCACTTACGCCGAATATGGGCAAGCAGTAGCACGGGTACGTTCGGGCGAGATCAAACTGCTTTACGGCGCGCCCGAAACCCTTTTGCGCCCCGAAACAATGCTCCTTTTAGAGCAAAGCCGCGTAGAAGCCCTCGTGATTGACGAAGCACATTGTATTTCAGAATGGGGACACGATTTTCGACCCGAATACCGCCAACTCAACAGCTTGCGCCGCAAACTGCCCCAAGCGGTTACGCTCGCCCTCACTGCCACCGCCACCCGCCGTGTACGCGCCGACATCAAAAAAACGCTCGAAATCGCGGACGCAAACGAATTCATCGGCAGTTTTGATCGCCCAAATCTCTTTTTGAGCGTCAAAGATAAGGTGGCTGGTGTGGCGCAAACCCGCGATTTTCTCAACCAACATAAAAAACAGGCGGGCATTATTTATTGCAGTACCCGCGATAATGTCGATAACCTCGCCGACCAACTCCAGAGCGAGGGCTTCCCCGTTTTGCCCTATCACGCGGGTATGGATTCAGTCACGCGCCGCGCCCACCAACGCCGTTTTCGCTACGAAGATAATCTCATCATCATTGCCACCATCGCGTTCGGGATGGGCATCAACAAATCCAATGTCCGCTTTATTCTCCACTACAATCTGCCCAAAAATGTCGAAAATTACTATCAGCAAATCGGGCGGGCGGGGCGAGACGGTTTACGCGCCGATTGCCTGCTCCTTTTTTCGTACGCCGATGTCCGCACCATTCGCTATTTTATCTCGCAAAATGCGCCCGAACTGCGGGAAGGGGCTGAGACGCGTCTTGATGCCCTGCTCGCATT
>CAZERH010000392.1:0-2241 GCA_964515535.1 uncultured Anaerolineaceae bacterium | reverse complement strand
TCACCGTAATGTCAGAAGCAACCAGAGGGCTACGATAATGAAAGAAAAATTACTACCTGTTTGGTGGCTTACCCAACGCGAACTCAAAGACCAATTTAGAGATTGGCGTATTCTCATGCCATTGCTCATTCTCACCTTTGCTTTCCCTCCCTTAATGAATCTTGTTGCCGGAAGTGCTGTTAATTTTGCGCATAAATACGGCGGAGAACTGATTCTTGACCGTTTGGTGCCTTTTTCTATTCTGATTATTGGTTTTTTTCCCATTACCGTATCTCTTGTGGTCGCTCTCGAGGCTTTTGTCGGAGAAAAAGAACGCGGCACCATTGAGGCTTTATTGGGAACACCATTTCTCGACTGGCAACTCTATTTGGGGAAATTCTTCGTAGGCGTTTTTTTTCCCCTCTTAGCGAGCTATTCCTCGGTTGCTCTATATATTTTTATGGTTAAAAAGCAAGACCTAGCCCTACCGCCGGTAAATTTAATGATGCAACTTATGGCTCTTGCCGCGGTACATGCTTTTTTGATGGTCAGTGGTGCTATTGCCATTTCTACTCAATCCACTTCGGTACGGGCGGCGAATCTTTTAGCATCTTTTATCGTTATGCCCGTAGCAATCCTCATTCAGGGCGAGAGCGTTTTGATTTTTTGGGGGAATGAATATATCCTTTGGTTAGTGGTGTTCGCTATATTAGTTCTGGCGGTCTTACTAATCAGGGTAGGACTAGCTCATTTCCAACGGGAGTATCTTTTGGGCAGAGAAATAGATTCTGTCAGTCCTAAGTGGATTTGGCACGTTCTTCGCACATCCTTTGTTGGAGATTCACGAACGCCTCTTGAATGGTATCAAGTCCAAGTTCTGGCAAGTTTACGCAAGATAAAAACCCCTCTTCTGTTTCTCACTGTACTAGCGTTTTTCGGCGGCATCGCCGCTTATCAACTTACGTCATCTTTTATCCCCGCTGAATTTATCGAGAGTGCGAGGCTTTCGGCAGACGAAATTGAAAAAATCATGGATGGGGTGCAATCCGCAGTGGGGTTACCCTCCGGTGATATCAACCTCACCTTTGGCTTCGTGTTTTTGCATAATATCCAAGCTGTTTTAGTGATGCTCTTTTTCGGACTACTTTCCTTTGGCGTTTTAGGGGAGTTGGCTTTTGCGATTAATATCGGCGTTATCGGGGCTCTTTTTGCGCTTCTTGAGAGTCTGGGTTTGCCAGCTACTACGTTATTTCTCGCAGGCGTTTTACCGCATGGCATTTTTGAAATCCCGGCTATTATTTTTTCAAGTGCGGGAATTCTTTATTTTGGAGCAACGATGGTAACGCCAAACCCGTCCAAAACGATGGGTGAGGTTTTTATCCGAGCAATTTCAGATTGGTTCAAAATAGGCGTGGGAATAGTGCTTCCACTTTTGTTTATTGCCGCGCTAATTGAGGTATATATTACCCCTAAAATTTTATTGTACTTCACGCAATAAAATTGGAGCAGTATGGCGAAAATTATTATTCTAGGTTCATCAAACGCAGTCGCAGACAAAGAGCATCAAAACGCACACATGGTTATCGTTGGAAAAACGCGCAAAATTTTGGTAGATAGTCCTCATAATCCCATTTTACGTTTGCAAGAAGTAGGCATTCACTACAATGAAATCACAGATTTAGTGCTAACGCATTTTCATCCCGACCATGTTTCCGGAATCCCACTTCTATTGATGGATATGTGGTTGCGTGGACGAAAAAAACCGTTGGAGATTTTTGGATTGGGTCACGCATTAACGCGATTGGAAAATTTGATGGACGCATTTGCATGGGAAAACTGGCCCAACTTTTTCCCCGTGACCTTTAATAGGGTTGCCACCAAGAGCTTCTCTTTGATGTTGAGTTGTGGGGACTTCGATATTTACGCAAGCGAAGTTTGTCACATGATACCCACCATCGGCTTGCGCGTAGAGTCTAAGCAGAGTGGCAAAGTTATAACCTATTCCTGTGATACAGAACCCTGTGACGAGGTAGTACAACTGGCTTTAGAAGCAGACACACTCATTCATGAGGCATCCGGTGATTTTGTGGGGCACTCCTCCTCAAAACAAGCCGCCAAAATTGCCACAAAAGCAGGTGCTAAGGAACTCTACCTTATCCATTACCCAACGGGACAGTTTTGGCAAGAAGGACTTTTAGAAAACGCACGTAGCCACTTTGTCGGGAATGTTGAACTAGCAAAAGATTTAATGGTACTGGAATT
>CAZERH010000391.1:0-2243 GCA_964515535.1 uncultured Anaerolineaceae bacterium | reverse complement strand
TAGGTTCAGGAATTCTAGCAAATATAAAAGCCCATCCTAGCCACGGTAAAACAATCAACTTAGAAAACTTATAATCATCTTTTTTTTCTAATCGCAAAAGAGAAAAAAGTTTTATTGCCGCTGTACCAAGAAAAAGCGCACCTACAAAAAAACGTGCAGACAAAGCTGGTAGGTAAAGGGGAGATTCCAAGAGAAACGCATCTAGGAGCAATCCTATCCCCACTACGGTGTTCGCTATAAGCATGGCATATCCAAGATAATCGCTTTCGGCGTTTTTCTTCCCAATTTCAAAAATATATCCTGCACCTATAGCGACAAAAAGAATGACCTCTACAAAAAGAAGGGCTCGTGCATATAAGAAAATATAAACAAAATACGCCATCAGTACAAAAAAGATGATCGTTTTTTGCTTTCCACTCGAAACCGCAAAAAAAACCAAGGAGAAACTCAAAGCACTGACAAAAAAGAAGAAAACGGATAAAAGAATAATTCCTGTTGATGTTATTCCCGCCAACAACACCGTCTGTCTATACGAGGCAAAGAGAAAACTTTGAGCACTCACAGAAAGAAGGCTTGCAAGTAAAAAATGATAGAAAGCCATAGGATGGGATTGTTTCATTGGCGATGTGCTTCTTTTCGGAAGATTTCTCAATTTTTTCTGTTTTAATTAATAGAGAGAAGGTACTCGGTCGGTCTTTTATTCTTGTTTTTTCTTTTTTGGCTCTGCCGATGCTTTTGCTACCAAATACCCCAAAAAAGCTAAACCTATACCAATATTATTCCAAAAACTCGGCAATGGGGCAAAAAGCATAATTGCACCAACCACCCCAAGTGTTTTAGCTATATTATTGATATTTTTGCGCTTTATATCCCCCTCCTCATTTTCTTGATTTGCACCAAAAGTAGCAGATTGTTTTCTTGACTCTGAAAAAGATGATTTTTCTGTCACAAGGGAAGGAGGATTTACATCGTCAAAAATATCCCACACGCTTATTTTTCGCAAAACAATAACACCAATAATTAAAAAAAGCGAAAAGCTGACAAAAACAATCAAGAGAGTACTTTCACTCATTTGGATTCTCCGAAAAAACTTATTGACAAAAGAACTACGGTATTATAACCCCTTATGCAAACTCATCGAAAATCAAGACATTATATCACCCAACTAGGGTATAATTGGTCTACTTATTCAAATATACTCAAAAACGGAGATAATGATGACTGATTTAACCATTCAACAAGGTGATTGGAAAAAAGAAAAACATACCCCTGTAATCGAAGCCCCCGAAAGCGTGAAAGCGGGTGAAGTTTTCCAAGTCAAAGTGACCTTAGGACAAGAGATTGCTCACCCCAACACAACCGAGCATCATATTAGCTGGGTTTCTCTCTACTTCCACCCTGAAGGGAAAAAATTCCCGCATCACGTTGGCAAATTTGACTTTAGCTCACACGGAGAAGGGCTGACTGGTCCCAATGAAGGTCCTGTTCACACACACCACGACGTGATTGTTTCGATGAAAACTACCGCTCCCGGCACCCTTCACGCGGTTGCGATGTGCAATATCCACGGTTTATGGGAAAGCAAAAAAGAACTTGCCCTTGAGTAGATTGCGCTTTTAATTGTTGTAAACCTTGAGTAGGTCACGTTTGAAACGTGACCTACTTTTTTTTATACCAAGCTGAGCATCTTTCTTCACAGACAATCTCAAATAATATTTACATGTCATTCCAAAATCTACTCATACCATAATTCTAGCCTAAAACGCCGCAGAGCGGCGGGGTATTAGACCCTCTAGGGAATAAAGATTCGTCTATATCAAAAAATGTAATTCGCATGATTAGGACACGCCTTGAGATTCGGTTGGGGTGAGTTGTTACCAGTTTAGCGCATCTAAAATGGCGATGAGACCGCCGAAGCAAGCTGTGCAAATTGCGATCAGAGAGAAAAGGATGCCGATAATGAGTGCAACTTTCCCGCCAACGCGACGTTCCAGAACGGCATCTTCGGGGGCGTTAGGATTATAGTAAACGGTTATATTTGCGCCGAGGGGATATTTGGATAAAATCGCTTGCGTTTTTTTCTGATAGCTATAGCCCGTGTTGGCTCCAAAAGAGATTTGTTGACCTGTGTATTCTATCCCCATGAACTCGTATTCATAGCGTACTTCGGGGTAATAGAGTATTTGCATAATTCCATCCCCGTTTACGCCCATATCACGCCGTATATAGGATTCGGTGATTTT
>CAZERH010000390.1:0-2244 GCA_964515535.1 uncultured Anaerolineaceae bacterium | reverse complement strand
ACCTTTCGTTAATAAGATTCTTGCATCTATCCGTTATCCTTTAGCTATCACTTTTCTAATAAAAAACGGAAGCAGGTTTCTACATGTTCAAAAAGATAAAAAACCAGCTCCCGAAACACAAAAATATCTCTTAATAGGAGCAAAAAATGAGCAAAATTATAGGAATCGATTTAGGCACAACCAACAGCGTAGTCGCCGTTATGGAAGGCGGCGACCCAACCGTTATCTCCTCCGCAGAGGGTGGGCGATTAGTCCCCTCGGTGGTGGCATTCAACAAAAATGGCGAGCGTCTCGTAGGTCAAACCGCGAAACGTCAGGCAGTCATCAACTCCGAGAACACCATTTACTCCATCAAACGCTTCATCGGTCGCCGTTTTGACGAAACAGAAGTCGAACGTGGGATGGTACCTTTCCAAGCGGTAGCAGGTTCAAACGAGGACGTCCTCGTCAAAATCCCCGTAACGGGCAAAGAATATAGTCCCCAAGAAATTTCGGCAATGGTGCTTGCTAAACTCAAAGCCGATGCCGAATCTTATCTCGGCGAAAAAGTGACGCAGGCGGTGATTACCGTCCCCGCGTATTTCAACGACAGTCAACGTCAGGCAACCAAAGATGCCGGTAAAATTGCGGGATTGGAAGTAATGCGCATCATCAACGAGCCGACCGCCTCTGCTTTGAGCTATGGTTTGGATAAAAAGACAGACGAGACCATCCTTGTATTCGACTTGGGTGGCGGAACCTTTGACGTTTCTGTGCTAGAAGTTGGTGACGGCGTTATCGAAGTCAAATCAACGAACGGCGATACCCACCTCGGCGGCGATGATTGGGATCAGGCAGTGGTCAACTGGGCGGCGGATGAATTCAAAAAAGATCAGGGCATAGACCTCCGAAAAGATAAACCCGCTCTCCAGCGTTTGCGTGAAGCCGCAGAAAAAGCGAAAATAGAGCTTTCAACTATGATGGAAACCGAAATCAACCTGCCCTACGTCACCGCAGATGCTTCGGGACCGAAACACATGCAATTAAAACTTACCCGAGCAAAATTTGAACAAATGACCGAAGATTTGCTTAATCGTTGTAAAACACCCTTTGAATCCGCCTTAAAAGATGCCGGAATGAAAGCCAACGAATTGAACGAAGTAGTTTTGGTCGGCGGCTCAACCCGTATGCCGATGGTACACGAATTGGTACGCAAGCTAACCGGCAAAGAAGCGCACAAAGGCGTAAATCCCGATGAAGTTGTGGCAATTGGTGCGGCAATTCAGGCTGGTGTTCTCAGCGGCGATGTGAAAGATATTTTGCTTCTTGATGTAACCCCCCTCTCTTTGGGCGTGGAAACCATGGGCAACGTGATGACCGTAATGATTGAGCGCAACACCACTATCCCCGTGCAGAAGACCGAAGTCTACTCCACCGCGGCAGATAATCAGACCGCGGTAGACATTCACGTTCTACAGGGTGAACGCCCCCTCGCCGGTGATAATATGACTCTGGGACGCTTCCGTTTAGATGGAATTCCGCCTGCACAGCGCGGCATTCCACAAGTTGAAGTCACTTTCGATATTGACGCAAACGGTATCATCAACGTCACCGCCAAAGATAAGGCGACCGGCAAAGAGCAAAAAGTGACTATCACCGCCTCCACAAATCTTGACAAAAGCGATATTGACCAAATGGTCAAAGATGCCAAAGAGCATGAGACAGAAGATAAAAAACGCCGCGAACTGATTGATTTGAAGAACAGCGCGGATAACCTTGGCTACCAAACCGAAAAAACGCTCAAAGAATTGGGCGATAAAGTCTCAGATGCTGACCGCAAAGATATTGAAGCGAAAGTTGAAACGCTGAAAAAATCTGCCGAAGGTGACGATGCAGAGAGCATCAAAAAAGCCACCGAAGATTTGCAAAACGCCTTCAACGCGATTAGCGAACAACTTTATCAGCAAGAACAACAAGCACAGCAAGCTCCTCCGCCCGCAGGTGGAGAGTCCGCACCCGAAGATGACGAAGATGTCGTTGAGGGCGAAGTGGTAGAGTAGGCGATATTCAAGACAACACAAAACGGGCGACTATAAAAATAGGTGCCCGTTTTTTATTGCACACAAAGGCAAAGCATAAACATAAAATCCGCTGAGAATTCAGCGGATTTTATTCTTTAAACAGCAAACGACTGGGTGAGGGGGGCACCCAATCGTTCGCTGACAATATAATACACCAAGTGCTAAAAAAATGCAAGCTAAATTT
>CAZERH010000389.1:0-2248 GCA_964515535.1 uncultured Anaerolineaceae bacterium | reverse complement strand
TTTAAGATGCGTTGCATTGCAGGTTTTCTCAACAACTCCGACTTGCAACGCATCAAAAGCAAGATGCAATGCAGGTCTCGCAATTCTTTAATTTATCACGTTTGGCAAAGCTAGAAGGTATTACAGAAAAGATGACTATTAAAAACAAAGTTCAACTCATCACCTATCCCGACTCTCTCGGTGGGGACTTGAAGAGTCTGCATCAAGTTCTTGAAACATATTTTCAGGATATTTTTAAAGGCGGGATTCATATCCTGCCGCCTTTCCCATCTTCAGGTGATCGCGGCTTTGCGCCACGGACCTATCTCGAAATTGAACCACAATTTGGCACATGGAAAGACATACAGGAGATCGGTGAAAAGCACGATATTCTGCTTGACCTGATGGTTAATCATATTTCAGCAAAATCTCTTTATTTTCAAGATTTTTTGAGAAACGGACATAGTTCAGAATATGCTGATCTATTTTTAACTATAGATAAAATTTGGGCAAATGGTGAAATCCCAACTGATGATTTTGAGAAGATGTTTTTACGGCGTACAGAGCCTTATTCTGATTTCGTCATTCAGAAAAGCGGAAAAAAGGAAAGGATTTGGACAACTTTCGGGAAAGTTACTCCCTCCGAGCAAATTGACTTGGATGTTAATTCAGCGGTAACACGCCGATTACTGAGAAAGTTTTTTGAAAATTTCAGCAAAAATGGCATAAAAATAGTGCGTCTGGATGCGGTTGGCTATATCACGAAAAAACCAGGGAGCAGTTTTTTCTTTGTTGAGCCTGAGATTTATGAATTTTTGGATTGGATCACCGAACTTGCTCACTCTTTGGGAATCGATTTATTGCCCGAAGTCCATGCACACCATAGCATCCAAAATAAATTATCCGAACAGGGACATTGGATTTACGATTTCATTTTGCCCTATCGCGTTTTAGAAGCATTGCTCAACAGAAATAGTCTTGCTTTATGTGACTATCTTAAAAATCGCCCCGCCAAACAATTCACCATGCTCGATTGTCATGACGGTGTGCCAGTAAAACCGGATTTAGACGATCTCTATAAAAGCGAAGATGCGCGTAATTTGGTAGATATTTGCGTGGAGCGCGGTTCAAACCTTAGTCTGATTTACGCGCCAAAATATCACGATGAAGATGGTTTTGATGTGCATCAGATTCGCGGTACCTACTACTCCATGCTTGGGGCAGATGATAATTCTTATCTAGCGGCGCGCGCAATCCAATTTTTTACGCCGGGAGTGCCACAGGTTTATTATGTCGGTTTATTGGCGGGAGAGAATGATTTTGGGATTCTCAAAAAAGGTGGGGATGGAAGAGATATCAACCGTCACAACTATAGTCTCGATGAAATAACTCGAGAAGTGAAAAAAGATGCGGTGCAACGGCTCTTGAAGCTAATTCGCTTTAGGAACGAGTATCCCGCCTTTGACGGGGAGTTTAAGGTTTTAGATTCTGCGGAGAATGAAGTTAACCTCTTGTGGCGGAAAGATGAGAGTATTTGTACTTTGAAAATCAATTTGGATAGTATGAAATCTGTGATTATTTATAGAGATGCTGGAGAAAAGAATGTTCGGTATATAATTTAGATGTTTCACGTTATTCAGAATATCCCATATTCTGATAAGTTGAGTCTGTGTAAGCGAAGAAGGGAAGTTGTTGGAAATACACCTTTAAAACCACCCTTCTATTTTTCACTAAGTATGAAAAACAGTGTCCAATTGTGTTCATCCCTAGCCCTGCGGCTACGCGGGTGATTCCGTTAGAGCCTGCACTTGTTCCCATTCTACCGTCACCCGCTATCAAAAGCGGATTTCAGGTCCCATGCTCGATAGAATAGACATCCACATCGAAGTCCCACGCGTGGATTTTGAAAAACTCTCCGACAAACGCAGAGGTGAGAGCTCAGAGACAATCCGCACTAGGGTGGAGCAAGCACGCCAATGTCAACGCGAGCGATTCGCTGGTCTCAACAACGGGGTGATGACCAATGCCGATATGCGTGTCGCCGAAGTCCGTCAATTCTGCGAACTAGATGAAGCGGGGCAACAATTGATTAAGACAGCAATGTCCCAACTACAACTCTCCGCACGGGCGTATCATCGCATTTTGAAACTGGCGCGCACTATCGCTGATTTGGCAGGGGCAGAGGAAATTAAGCCTACGCATTTGGCGGAGGCGTTGCAGTATAGACCGAAGGGGATGATGGTGTAGAGGGAGAATTAGATGAAGTTAG
>CAZERH010000388.1:0-2252 GCA_964515535.1 uncultured Anaerolineaceae bacterium | reverse complement strand
AAGACACGCCGTCCGTACGCGGCATGGTCAACAAGATTTCGCACATGGTTGTGATCGTTGAAGAGAAGGGCTAGCGCCTTTTTTGTGGGGGAGACGCCACACACAAAATCAAAGCGCCTCATGTTAACCATGGGGCGTTTTTTGTTGACCTAGCGCCATAAAGGCTGGTCTAAGTGCTTAGATTTCGTAGGAATTATGCGAAGTGTTATGGAAGACACAAATTTGCCATAAATTTAATGCAAGTTAACGGTAATACAGCCTAACGGTATTCGCTAGCGCGACCAACTGATAGTAAATGTTGAAATAAGAGGGGAAATTTGAATGGTATATACGATTGACTGGAGCAGCTCGAATCTTGATAGCGATGGAACGCAAAACGCCATAGTCGATAGTGGTGGTTCTGGCCCCACGATCTATGCAAAAGTATCGACTCCAAGCGGTGATGGCGAGTTTTCCACCACTTCCGTGGGGGGTATGCCCGCTGGAACTTTGACATCGAACCTTGTAGGAGCCGGTGGTAATGACACCCCTTACGTAGAAGTTGATTTCGAAGATGGCAGCGGAAACGACGTAGAAGTCGAGAATATTCAGTTTAATCTTTTTGACATCGACTCCAGGCCCGGTGGAGGCGGCTATAACTGGGATGATCTCGTTGGCATAAAGGCGTTAGATGCCAGTGGGAACGTAATGCCCATAACCATATCGGTTTCCGGCGGCCAAACCTTTACATTGATTGCTGACGCCAACGGATATTACTATGTTGATGGTGAAGCGAATAACCTAGATATCACGGGCGATGTTACCGTAAGTATCGCTGGCCCTGTTTCAATGCTGACCGTCAATTTCACTGACGGCGATGAAAATTACCAGGCCGGCTGGATTGGTGTTGGTGATATCACATTTGAAGAATACTGCTTTGTGCGTGGTACATTAATTGAAACCAAGCGCGGAGATGTTGCGATTGAAGACCTGATTGAGGGCGACCTTATTCGCACGGTGGATAACGGGTTCCAGCCGATCCGTTGGATTGGGTCCACCAAAGCCACAGGCATGGGCGACCGCTCACCTGTATTGTTCAAAAAAGGTTCCATTGGCAATTCTGAAGACCTGTTTGTTTCGCCTTGGCACCGCATTCGAGTGGCTAGCTGGCAAGCCGAAGTTTTGTTTGGCGGCGGTGAAAAACTGGTCGCGGCAAATTATCTTGTAAATGATAGCACCATCGTGCGCGCGCCTTCGAGCAAAGTCGAATATTTTCACATAATGTTTGACCGTCACGAAATCATTTTCTCTAATGGTGCTGCTACCGAGAGCTTCCATCCCGGTGACGCGAATCTTGATACTATGGCACGCAAAACCCGAGAGGAGATTTTTTCGTTGTTTCCCGAGTTGGAATTCAACAAAAAAGCTTTCGGCGCTGTTGCGCGCCCTGTGTTGAGCGTCAGCGAAGCGATGTTACTAGCGAGCTAATAGGCGTTATTCGGCTTCTTAGAAACGCCTCGGGGGAAACCTCGGGGCGTTTTGCTGTTTAAAGGATTTGTTGTTGAGGCGGCTGCATTTCTAATGCAAGATTGCCTGTGAGCGAAAGGATTTGATTATGGAAATATTATGGCTTGTGGGGATAGTATTTATTATTGCGGTTATCTGGTCCGTAAAAAAAGAATCTAAACAAAAAAAACTAGAAGACGCCGTTGTAGAAGATTACAATTTGGCGATTGAATCTGAGCGCCAAAGAATGATTAAAGGCGATGGGGAAGCGTCGTTGCAGGTTTTGGATGCAAGCGCTGAAGGGTATCGGAGGGTGGCCAAAGAATCTCTCTTAGCGATACAAAATGATGCAACACGGATGGAAATGAAAAGCACAGGGCGATACAGGACGGGCGGAGTTTCAGTATCTGTCCCAATTATAAAGGGAGTACGCTTTCGTGTCGGTTCTGGCTCAATCAAGGGCGAAAAATCTTGGCAAGCAACTGATAATGGGCGTCTTCTAATTACGGATAAGGCTGTGATGTTTGAAGGCAGTGCAAAGAATGAAAGAATTACGTGGACACAGGTTGCAGACATAGAGCTTTTGTCAGATGGGTATAGTATTTCAAAGCGAACTGGCCCTCCTAGAACATATCAAGTATTCGAACCAGACCCAAAATTCGCCGCAATTCTAGATCTGATGCTTAGTAGAACGGGTTGATCCACTGCCCTCCCATTTCCCCTTGATCATCCCGCCCCCAAAGTCTATACGCCCCGAGTGGCCTTAA
>CAZERH010000387.1:0-2255 GCA_964515535.1 uncultured Anaerolineaceae bacterium | reverse complement strand
TAGATAGATTACGGTTGCGCCATTTAAGAATGGCGTTTTTGACTTTTCTATCAACATTAATCTCATCGTAGGGAATAATTTCTGCGTTTAATATATGCTGAAGTCCATCAACACCTTTAGCTAGGATCGTTCCTTCTTGAGTTAATTCAAAACCACTTTTGTAGTCAGCTAGAATTATATTTGCTTTAGCTCTAAACTCTTTTTGACCTACTTTGTCATCATAACTATCATAGTCTTCATAATAAAAGCCTGTCTCTGTCACTATGGACACTAATTCCCCAGGCTTTGATGTTCTATCATAAAGAAATTCAAGAGTATCAAATATACGCTCTTCCGTTAGGTTTTCTGGTTGCCATTCATCTATAGGAAAAGGCTGGAAATTTAATTCAATGGTTGTTTCATATTGTACTGTGTCTGGAAAATGTCCCTGTTCGATTCCTGTTTTATTTTTGAAATAATCTTTATCGCGAAATAACAGATATAAACTTTTAAATTTTTGATAAAGTTCTTCAACAGTGATTTGTTTTGGTTTAATTCTTGAACTGTAATAACGGCGTGTCATTTTTCTCTCAATGTCATGTATGACGTATTTTACTGTTTTTTCTCTTCTTGTTAGATTACTTTTATGAAAATTTGTGCGATGAATGTTTGGGGATGGTGGTAATTGAAACTGGATGTTTTCATAGAGAATGATGAATGCAGAATTGTTTTTTGTACACGGAATACACGGAGCACACGGATTGCACGGATTTTTTATGTTTTCTCCGTGTAATCCGCGAACTCCGTGTACAAATTAAAGCAACTTCGGTTGCCCTTCTTCTTGGTAGGTGAACCCCAAATGCTCATACGCTAAACGCGTGGCGATGCGACCTTGGGGGGTGCGGTCGAGGAAGCCAAGTTGGAGGAGGTAGGGTTCTACCACGTCCATGATCGTGTCAGGTTCTTCGCTGATGGATGCACCGATGGTGTTCAAGCCAACGGGACCCCCGCGATATTTTTCGATAATGGCTTTCAAGACGCGCCGATCCATATCGTCCAAGCCGAGGGGGTCGATGGAGAGCAAGTTGAGCGCATCGGAGGCAACCGGCGCGGTGATGTGTCCATCCGCACGCACTTGGGCGAAATCTCGGACGCGGCGCAAGAGACGCAGAGCTACGCGCGGTGTGCCGCGGGCGCGACTGCTGATTTCTTTAATCCCGTCTTCATCGGCGGGGACATCGAGCATTTTGGCGGCGCGGGTGACGATAGCTTGCATCGCGTCTAAATCGTAGAAATCCAGTCGATAGACAGCACCGAAGCGCGCTCTTAAGGGCGCGGTGACGAGGGCAAGTCGCGTAGTCGCACCGACTACGGTGAAATGAGGCAATTTTAGCCGAATTGAGCGCGCCGAAGGTCCCTTTCCAATCACAATATCGAGCGAGAAATCTTCCATCGCGGGGTAAAGCACTTCTTCTACCGCACGCCCTAAACGATGAATCTCGTCGATAAAGAGAATATCACCGGCGCGGAGATTGGTGAGAATCGCGGCTAAATCGCCCGCACGCTCAATGGCGGGTCCCGAGGTCACTTTGATATTCACGCTCATTTCATTTGCCAAAATATGGGCGAGGGTGGTTTTGCCCAGCCCGGGCGGTCCGTAAAAGAGAACGTGGTCGAGTGCTTCCTCGCGTTGGCGCGCGGCTTCGATCAAAATTTGGAGATTCTCTTTGACCTTATGTTGCCCGATCAAATCATTGAGCAGTTTCGGGCGAAGCGCATGATCTACGCGGTCATCTGGTTTCGGTTCGGGGTCGAGGGGGCGATTTTCGGAAGGTGTCATGGGGTGAATTATAAAGCAAGTTTGCAAGTGGCAAGGGGCAAGTTTGCAAGAGATAAAAAATTGCGTATTGCGTAATTTTTTACGCAACATGCAATACGCAATTAGGCAGATTAAAGGTAGAACTTATCGCACATCCACCAGCACGGCTCTGACGGTGCGCCTGAAGAAATATTCTCCCGTGAAGGGATTGTAGAATTCGCAAGTGAGCAAAGTTAGCCAATCATATTCTTCGGATTGGAGAATGGAATCGACATTTTTCTTAGTGACTAATTTACTCTCACGCACTTCGTAGGTGTAGGTTAAGCCCCACGCGTGGATTTGAACTTGGTCGCCGTAGTTTAGGCTTTTGATTTCGGCAAAAGCACCGGGGCGGTTAAACGAATCCCAAACGTGACCGGTGATGACGGTATTCCCCGCCCAAGTGGGGAAGGCGGAA
>CAZERH010000386.1:0-2265 GCA_964515535.1 uncultured Anaerolineaceae bacterium | reverse complement strand
TGATGAACTTCACGTTGTTTTCACCTTTCGCTCGCGAAAGAGACTATTTTAAGGAGAAAAACATGAAAGATAATCATAAACTTGGCGCATTACTAGCTCTTGTTGGTATCTTGGCTGGGATGCTATCTCTCTACTTCATCGCCACTACCTATAATGCCGTCATACACACCCACTTTAATGCCGGACAATGGGAAGAAAGCAATACAGTGCGATTTGTTTACGCGTTACTCGGCTGGTTAGGGACTGCCGCCGGTGCGCTTTCTGCCGCCGTTTTATGGGGATTTCTCAAGAAGCAAGATTGGGCTTGGTTCTGGGGAACTGTCGCCGCGACGATCTTGCTTTTGGCTGGGTTCTTCCCGATGATCCCCGCCGCGGATAGCGGATTACCCGTCCCGACGCTTTGGGTCTTTTTCCTCGGCGCGATTATGTGGTTCGGGATGCTCTTCATCGGTGACGTGGATAAAAAAGTGATTGGGCTGACCTTCACCGCGGGCTTGGCTTATGTGCTGACCTTCATTGACGGCGTAGCTCCCATCTCTAAATTTCAAACGACTTACCAATTCCCCTCTGAGTTTATTTCTGGAGAGGGCGCACTCTGGAATGGCATCTATGTAATTTCTCAACAAGTTAACTGGTGGGGTGCCGCGGGTTGGGCAATCTTTATTTTTGCGGCAATCAAGCGCAAATCATGGGCGGTGCCAGTGGGAATCTTTGCCGGGGTGATGTCGATGATCGGAGGCTATCCGATGGGGATCTATAATATGTCCCAAGTCCAACGATTCTCGTTATTCCTCCCTGCCCCGATTTTGAGTACCATCCTTCTCATCATTCTTTGCCTACCGAAAACGCAAAAAATGATTACGGGCGAATAATTCACCGATGGATTAATAAAAAGGATTCGCTCAGAGCGAATCCTTTTTTGATTCTGAAAAGAAGTTGGTATACTCACTTGAAAAAGTTTTCTCAAACGGTCTGAAAAGGATAAAGTAATGACGCAAGAAAAAACAATCAATTTGTTATCCAAGATTTCTTATTTTTCAGATCTTGATGCTGTCGCTCTGAAACATATTTCCGCGGCTACTATTCAACAAACTTACGAAACCGGTCAATATCCTTTTATGGAAGGGGAGGCGTGCATCGGGTTGTATATTGTTGAAAGCGGATGGTTGCGAGCGGTAAAGATATCTTCAGTTGGCAGAGAGCAAGTTATCCGGTTTGTTGGACCCAATGAAGTCTTTAATGAAGTAGGTGTTCTGACCGGAGGCGTGAACGTGATTTCGGTGGAAGCCTTAGAACCATCAAAAGTGCTTATTGTCCAGCGGGAAAAATTACTTAATTTGGTAGACCAATATCCGACTTTGGCAAAATCAATTATTGAGAATTTGGCACGTCGTGTTTTGTATGCGATGAATCTGGTTACTGATTTATCGCTCCGTTCTGTTGAGTGCCGTCTAGCCCGTTTCTTAATAGAAGAAGCCGAAGAAAATACAATCAATCGTAAAAAGTGGGCTACTCAAGCCGCAATTGCGGCTCGCATCGGAACAGTTCCTGTTGTAATTAACCGTGCCTTCCGTACTTTTGTCGAGGGCAATCTCATAGAATTGGAGAGGGAGAAAATACAAATCTTAAACCACGCTGAACTAGAAAAAATCGCTTTATCCAACGAATAAAGAAAAAGCCTTTGAAAAAGCTCTCGAAATCTAACCGATTTCGAGAGCTTTTTTTTATTTGTGAAAAAACAAACTAAAGTTAATGACTCCGCCAACGAATAGAGCTATGCTGTGAAAAGGCAGTATTAACCCAAGCTCTCTGAAAATTTCAGAGAGCCTTCAATCTATTTTCTTAATTAAGGAGAAGTAAGATGATGAAGAAGCTCTATTTTGTTTTTGCGATATTGATTATCGCAGCCATGTCATTGTCAGCATGTGCCCCTGCGGTCGCCCCAGCGGAACCGCAAGCTCCAACTGAAACTACGGTGGTTGATGAAGCACCTGTAGCAGAGGAAGTTGCTCAAACAGAGGAAGAAGCTCCCACTGAAGAAGTTGCGGCTATTTCTGAAACCGAAGATAAATTCGCCTGGGATCAGGATTATATTAGTGAAGTCCCGCCAATTATGATGATTGATCCCTATCTTCAGATTTTTGGACAATCACAGGTTGCGGTTCCCTATACTTATGAAACCGCAGTCAAATTAGCAGGTCATTCATGCGGTGCCGTAACAGGGGCTTGGACGATTACCCGCAAAGCACTTGAAGTGCTTTATCC
>CAZERH010000385.1:0-2276 GCA_964515535.1 uncultured Anaerolineaceae bacterium | reverse complement strand
ATGAATACCCTTACCGCCCGAAAAATCGCCGATGAACGCCTGCGCTATTTGGACGATTTTTTTGAGCATCTAATTGCTGAGTGGGCGGGGGAGAAGTAAATCCCCCCAAACGCTAATTGACCGGCATTTTATCTGTTGCAGGGCAGATTCTCATCGTTTTGGTGCGATGCACCCTCTTTTTCAAAATTCATAAGGAGAAAAACAATGCCAAAAATCCAAACAAATACGATCAACACCTATTACGAAATTTCAGGGGAAGGCGAAACGCTCGTTTTTATTCATGGACTTGGCTCCAGTAGCCAAGACTGGGCTTTTCAGACCGCGTTTTTCCCCGCGTATTTTAAGACCATCACTTACGATGTGCGTGGACACGGGCAAAGTGAAAAAGCGAAACCTCCCTATAGTGTGCCGCTTTTTGCCAAAGATTTGAAAGCTCTGCTCAATAATTTAGAGCTAGAAAAAGCGCATATCGTTGGGCTTTCGATGGGCGGTTGGATTGCTTTTCAATTTGCCATAGATTACCCGGAGATGGTGGATTCGCTCACCATTGTCAACTCTTGGGCAGATATGCGTATAAAAACATTCAGCGACAAAATGACCTATTTTCAACGTGCCCTTTTCTTCAAATTTCTCAGTATGCGAAAAATCGGTGAAGTTGTGGGGGCAAAATTATTCATCAAACCCGAACAAAAAGAACTTTTGCAAAATTTCATAGATAAATGGGCAGAAAACGATAAAACTTCCTATATGGCATCTTTCAAAACAGCCAAGGGGTGGTCGGTGGAAGACCGTCTAGGCGAAATCACCTGTCCCGTTTTGGTCGTAGCGGCAGACGAAGACTATACACCCGTATCTGCCAAAGAAGCCTATGTGAAAAAAATGCCTAATGCGCGCTTAGCCGTCATCAAAGATTCGCGGCACGCCACACCCGTTGAGCGTCCGGATGAATTCAATCAGGTCGTGCTAGATTTTTTAAGGTCAGAAGCCTAGCTTCAACGAGTTCGAAATAAAAAAGCTGTTCAACATTTTGTTGAACAGCTTTTTTGATTAGAGCTAAAGAAAATTTAGTCGTTCTCAATCGCTTCTTCTTCATCATCTTCAAAATCTTCGTCATCCATATAGAAATCCATCGCCAAATACAATCCTTGCGAAAGACCGCGCAAAACAAGAAAAACAAAAACGCCACCGAGAAGGGGTTCAGAAAAAACACCGGCAAACGCGGCAATTTTCCCGAAAATTTCGGGGGGAAGAGATTGCGAAACCATCGCCCAATTTGAAGTGATTGAATACATCGTATTCCCAAACATCAAAAGCGAAATAACTAACGCAAGCCACGAAACGATATTTGACCACATTGCGATCCGAAAAATTGCATCTTCATTATGAAAAGTAGTACTTTCTGTATCCATTTTTTACTCCTTAATTTTAATTAACTGACGGGGGCTATTTTATCAGAGAAATCCGATTATAGACATCCCTTCTCACCCAACCGGATTCTTTCGCCAGTTTCTTTGCCAATTCAGATGGAGGGACGCCTTCGGCAATCCCCGCCACAATCGCGCTATCTAGGCTTGCCTCTGTCCATTTAACATCTTCTTGGTAAAAAGCATCTATCACCAAGACGAACTCCCCGCGCGGACCGCGTCCTTCAAAAAATCTGCGTGCATCAGCAACGTCCCCGCGAAAAAAATCCTCGTAGAGCTTCGTCATTTCGCGCGCCACCACAATTTGCCTATTCCCCAAAACCTCTTCAATATCTATCAACGCCTTCAAAAGCCGATGCGGAGTCTCAAAGAAAATCAGCGTATAGGGCAACCTCTCCACGTCTGCCAATTTTTCCCTTCTATCCTTCTTTTTACGCGGCAAATAACCGAGATACAAAAAAGCATCCGTTGGCAAACCCGAAACAGCCAACGCCGAGATTGGCGCAGATGCGCCGGGGATGGGGCTAACCACATATCCCGCCTCAATTGCGGCGCGCACCAACTCATACCCGGGATCGTTGATAGTCGGTGTCCCCGCGTCAGAGACGAGAGCGACATCACCTTTTTCTAACGCACTCAAAACATAATCTAATTTACCGGCTTTATTATGCTCATAATAACTCGTTTGAGGTGTAGCTATATCGAAATGCTTAAGCAATTTCCCCGTCACCCGCGTATCCTCTGATGCAATGAGAGAAACCTCACCCAACACCCGTTTTGCGCGCGGAGAAAAATCTTCAAGATTGCCAATCGGCGTGGAAACGATATATAAGGTGTTCATAAATGAATTGT
>CAZERH010000384.1:0-2283 GCA_964515535.1 uncultured Anaerolineaceae bacterium | reverse complement strand
GAGGTGGCAATCGCGGGCGGTGCGGAGTCGATGACCCAAGTCCCGATGACGGGTTATAAATTTGCCCCCAATCTGGCGCAAGCGGAGAATCATCCCGAAGCCTTTACGAATATGGGCTTGACCTCCGAAAACGTGGCGGAAAAGTATAATGTCAGCCGCGAAGACCAAGATGCCTTCGCGATGAAAAGCAACCTGAAAGCCGCTGAAGCGGTCACATCAGGACGCTTTGATGCAGAAATCATCCCCGTTGACGTGGAAGTAGTCGAAGTAAACGAAAATGGCGAGCGCACCACGCGCAAATTCACCGTTAGCCGAGACGAAGGTCCTCGCGGCAATACCACGATGAAAGGTTTAGCCCGTTTGGGAACTCCCTTCAAGACCGGTGGCACATCCACAGCCGGGAACTCCTCCCAAATGTCCGATGGCGCGGCGGGCGTGATTATTATGTCCGCAGACAAAGCCAAAGAATTGGGCGTAAAACCGCTGGCTCGTTACGTTGGTTACGCTGTTGGTGGCGTTCCGCCCGAAATTATGGGCATGGGACCGACAGCCGCAATCCCGAAAGTTTTGAAATTAACCGGCTTGAAACTCGAAGATATGGATTTGATCGAGTTGAACGAAGCCTTTGCCTCCCAATCTCTCGCAGTCATCCGCGAATTGGGCATCAACGAAGAAATCACCAACGTCAACGGTGGAGCGATTGCTTTAGGGCATCCCCTTGGTTGCACGGGCGCAAAATTGACCACCCAAATCATCTACGAAATGGGCAGACGTGGCTCTAAGTACGGCATGGTCACAATGTGCATCGGCGGCGGCATGGGTGCGGCGGCTATCTTTGAAAATTTGCAGTAATTAGTTCACCACAAAGGCACGAAGTTCACAAAGCTTTGATATAAAAACACAAAGTTTTTCTTTGTGAACACAAAAAACTTCGTGTCCTTTGTGTCTTTGTGGTGCAGAAAAAACAGGAGATAAAAATGGCACTAACAATTAAATCCCTTATGGAGAAAATGCCCGGCGCATTTCGTCCCGATAAAGCCCCCGGCTTGGACGCGGTGATTCAATTCCACTTTACCGGCGAGCAAGCCAGTGATTGGTACGCGGTCATCAAAGATGATAAAGTCGAAACCATCGAGGGCGTACACGATGATCCCAAAATGACCATGACCGCTGACTCCAGCGACTATCTCGGCATCTTCACCGGCGAAGTAGATGGCATGGCGGCATTCATGCAGGGCAAGCTGAAATTAGCTGGTGATTTAAATCTGGCAATGAAGCTGACGCAGATGTTTAAGATTAGTTGAAAAAGTGGATAATTAGAGAATAGAAAAGAGACGCTTTCGGTTGAGAGCGTCTCTTTTTTTGCGTAACGCGAGATTTATCTCGCCTTTGTGCGACATGAATGTCGCGTTACGCGCGATATCTCACTTCTTATTCTGGGGTAAAATTCAAGAGCGTTTCTGCAAAAAATTACGGGAGCAAAATAATGGATAATTCTTGGAAAGAAATTCTAAAAACAATCACGGGTAAATTAACAGCAGGACTCGCCTTTGCAATTATTCTTATCGTGCTTATCGCCCAATTTGGCGAAGAAATCCCTTCTCGTTATGAGAATTTTATCTATATCATTATCGGCGTGGGCTATGCGGGCTATTTTATTCTCGAAGTTTTACGCGCAAAGCAGAAAAGCGTGCCTGAAAAAGAAAATAATGTAGATGTAGGGGAAAATGTAGAAAAAAGCATTGTCAATACAGGGGATAATAACCACATCAGCTATATTGTAAATCAGCATTTATGCCGCTCGGGGGTGAGCAAAGAAGAATTATATGAGCAAATTGCGGGATATTTAGCTTGGGCAGAAGAAGAGTTCGGGAAAATTACCCTGCGCGGCATTGAGCAAGGCGGTAGGCAAGTTGTAGAGCTTCCCCTTGAAACGGTTTATGTACCCTTGCGGGCTGAATATGCGCTAAAAGAAAGGGATGCCGAATTCTCAGAAAAAGAATTGGCTAAACGGGAGCAAGCTGAAAGCCGAGAAATTTCTTTGGACGAAGTGCTTTCCCTATCATCTCGTATCATTATCACAGGCGGACCCGGAAGCGGCAAAACTACCGTTTTACAGCATATCGCCTGGACTCTGGCTCATGCCATTCGGCGGAACGATGCTCGGCTCTGTCAAGAAAAATTGGGGCTAAAAACGCCTTTACCTTTGCCCATTTATGTTCCCCTCAGTTTATATGCCAATTATCGAGCGAATTTGGAGAAAAACGCTTCGGGAAGCCAAAA
>CAZERH010000383.1:0-2297 GCA_964515535.1 uncultured Anaerolineaceae bacterium | reverse complement strand
CAGTACGTTCATTGGATTGGATCTCAAGGGTATCCAAATGAATAACTGTATAGCCAATGAAGTTGATTTTCGTGATACAGTTTTGTCCAAAGTAGACTTTACAGGAACGGACTTGGCGAGAAGTATATTTGGCAACACCAACCTTACAGAAGCTGATTTAAGTCAAGCTCGGAATTATGAAATTAATCCTGAAAACAACATCTTAAAACAGGCAAAGTTTTCTTTGCCGGAAGCGATGGCACTTTTGTATAGCATGGATATTGTTTTGAAGGAAGAAGATGAATCTGTTTAGTCAACAAGAAAATATTTTCAGTAAGTACCCGAGCATAAATAAATTGGTGTTTGCGTAATGCAAGATTTGTCTTGTTTTGCTCACAAAAGACGATATAAATGTTGCATTACGCATATTCAAAATGCTGAAATTTGTTCACTCAGGTACTTACCGGAATAGTCTATGCCTGCTTATATTATTGTTGATCTCGGTTTTGGCGATGCGGGAAAAGGTTTGCTGACCGATTTTCTTTGTCGTCATCTTGAAACCAATCTGGTTGTGCGCTATAACGGGGGTGCTCAAGCGGGTCATAACGTGGTCACGTCTGATGGAAAACACCATACATTTTCTCAATTTGGCGCGGGGACATTTGTTCCGCATGTCAAAACCTACCTTTCACGGCACGTTGTCATTCATCCGCAAGCCCTACTCATCGAGGGGGATATTCTTGAAAAAAAAGGGGTCTCTAATCCATTTTCACGACTACGGATAAGCAATCAGGCTTTGGTAATTACGCCCTTCCACCAAACTGTTAACCATATTCGAGAATTAGCGCGCGGTGCAGATCGGCATGGAAGTTGTGGCGTAGGCGTAGGGGAAACGGTTGCGGATTCACTATCTAATTCCGAAAATAGCGTACGGGCTGGCGATCTCAACCATCCGAATATCCTTTGGCGCAAGTTAAAAAACATCCAAGCGTTAAAACGTGAAGAAATTTCTATACTTTGCAAAGCTAAGACGCAAAATCCAGCCATTCTTCAGGAATGTGAGATTTTTGAGGGAGACGAGATTATAGCGGAATGGATTAGCTCCATTGCTCGAATTAACGAGCTTGGTTTGGTCGTTCCGGACTCAACTTTAAAAAACTGGCTTCAAGAAACAAAGAATGTGATATTTGAAGGCGCGCAGGGAGTCTTGCTTGATGCAGAAGCAGGCTTTTATCCGTATACAACCTGGTCTTGTACTACCGCAAAAAATGCACTTGATCTCGTTCACCAAATGCTTCCGCCAGACACACGCGTTTACCGAATCGGCGTGATGCGCTCTTACGCAGTACGTCACGGACCAGGTCCTTTGCCAACTGAAACCTCAGCCTTAGACCCTCTTCTCGCTGAGCATAATGGGTTTAACGAATGGCAACGCAGAATTCGATATGGGTGGTTTGACGCAGTTTTAGTGCGCTCTGCGCTAAGCGTAACCGGCGGGGTAGATTTTTTAGCCGTCACACATTTGGACATGCTTTCACAGTTGGAAAAATGGAAATATAGTTCTGCATATAGCGAGATAGATAGCCCGCACCATATCTCCACAATGTCTGTGGACGGTCTCTTAACTGATTTTCGTTTGCCGCCTACCCTTTCACTCAAAGAACGAACAGAATTCACAGAAGCACTCTCTAAAGTCACCCCCTTATTAAAAAGTTGTGACGCTAATGATGAAATCATTATTCAAAAAATTGAAGAATTGCTGGAGCAAAAGGTTGGCATTCTCTCATATGGAGCGAGTGCGGAGGATGTGCGGATGCGAGATGCCTCTCTCACGCATTCTGCTAATGAAGACAAAGGCTAAAAAAACTTAATCGAAACACAATTCAACTCGCGTAAAACGCGAATATATAACTATGCTCGGACTACTCACCCTCCATCTCCACATCCCCGGCTGTAAATCGCTGAAAGAAAAACGCAGTCGTTTAAAGCCGCTCTTAACGCGCCTACATAAAGAATTTAATATCTCTGTCGCCGAAATAGATTTAAATGATATTTGGCAAAACACCGTCATCGGATGCGCGGTAGTGAGCAATAGCGGCGCACAATCCCAACGGACTTTACAAACTATAGCCAAATGGGTGGATGAAAATTGGCATGATATGACTTTGGTGAATGAAGAAATTGAGATTATTGTTTAAGAAACAAAACACGAACTAGCTACATGACACTTTTGAAAAACTCTTCTCTCAAGCTCACGCAAAGACGCTAAGTCGCTAAGAAAAGCTTTAAAACTTTGCGTTTTTGCGGCTTTGCGTGAG
>CAZERH010000382.1:0-2318 GCA_964515535.1 uncultured Anaerolineaceae bacterium | reverse complement strand
AGTGATAAACTATGAGCAATCAGTCAAAAGCAAATCTTGAAACTGTCTACATGGGGTTAAAATTAAAGAATCCTATTATTGTTTCTTCGAGCGGTTTGACCAAATCGGTCAGTGAAATTAAAAAGTGCGAAGATGCAGGATCAGCGGCTGTAGTTGTAAAATCAATCTTTGAGGAGCAGATTCAGCTAGAGATAGATGGTGAGGTGTCAAAGTCCAGAGGAACCATGTGGCACCCTGAGGCTGCAGAATATATAGATCAGTATGCTGCCGAAAATGCAGTTGAGCAATATGTTTCCGTTATACGAGAGGCTAAAAAAACTGTATCCATACCTGTTATTGCATCTATTCACTGTGTTTCGGTAGGAAAATGGGTTGAATTTACCCAAAGACTTGAAAGGGCAGGTGCTGATGCGATTGAACTCAATCTATTTATAATGCCTTCAGATCCAGACAGAACATCAATCGAAAACGAGCAGATTTATTTTGATGTGGTAAGGGAAGTAAAAAAAATAGTATCTATTCCTGTTTCTCTTAAGGTGGGATTTTACTTTTCGAGTCTGACCTCTACGTTGTCCGCGATTGGAAACATGGGAATTGACGGATTGGTTTTGTTTAATAGATTTCACGCACCTGATTTTGATATTAAAAAACTTCAGGTTATCTCTGCAAATACGATTAGTCATCCATCAGAATACTCACGTAGTTTGAGGTGGATCTCTATTCTGTCTCCTCTGGTTAAGTGCGATTTATGTGCGTCAACTGGAGTTCATGATGGCGCTTCAGCTATAAAACAGATTCTTGCTGGAGCATCAGCGGTCCAGCTTTGTTCAACTCTTTACGAGAATGGTCTAGGTAAGATTGAAGAGATTAAAAATGAAATAGAAAACTGGATGATTGAACAGAATTTTGAAACTGTTGATTCCTTTAAAGGTCGTTTAAGTATAGACAAAAATGAAAACCCCGCCCAAATTGAACGAGTTCAATTTATGAAAACTTCTGTTTCAGTTTAAAATAAGCGATTTTTTAAAACATTAGGCGGCGGATTCGGGATGTGAAATTTGGGGTTGATGTTGGTTCGTTGGTTGTCAATTTGTACATTGGCGATAAACTCAAGTTGACCCTTCAGCGTGGGCGAGGCTAATGTTTTTTTTAGAGGGGTGAGTTTATTTGTACAGGGCTCCGTGCGATATGCGAAGATCTTTCAACGGGCTGATACCAATTCATGGATGAAATTAGCCCCAATAATTCAAGCAAGGTTGAAAAGAAGCAGACTTGGTTACTGGCAGGGATTGCAGCAATGTTGTTTGTTCCGTTGTTTGTCAAGGGCGGCCTTGGGTGGTTTGATTTCTGGTGGTGGATGGCCTCTAATGCGGTGCTCTTGCTCGCTGTTATAGCGAGCATCGATCCTAGATGGAGAGCCGCTGTTGCGTCAGATTTGCGTGAGAGGCTATGGTATAAATTGGTAGTTGGGCTGATCTCTGCGGCGATTCTCTACGGTGTTTTTTTCATTGGAAATTTGCTTTCGACAAGGCTGTTTGATTTTGCATCCGGTGATATCGATGCGGTGTACGCCTTCAAAGACGGCGTTTCTCCCATTAAATGTGCGCTCCTGATAGGCCTCTTAATCGGTCCCGCAGAGGAACTTTTTTGGCGTGCTTTTTTACAGCATCGCCTCCAGGATCACTACGGTCGATGGTGTGGCATGATTATAGCCACCGTCATTTACGCCAGCGTACACATAGGCAGCGGTAATCCAATGCTGGTGGCTGCCGCTGCGATCTGCGGCGCGTACTGGAGTTTACTGTACACTCGCTACAAGTCCCCGCTGCTCAACGTGGTAAGCCACGTAGTGTGGGACCTTGCCGTTTTTCTTTGGATACCTTTTAATTAAATATAGAGTTAAACCAAAATCAAACGCTCCGAAGTGCCCATCTATTTCAAGTGACACACGCTGGGTGGCACTTAGGTTGGAGATTGTTTTCTAAAAATTGTCTTGGCGGTATTATTTTAGTAAATGGGATATATTAGTTGTGAATCGCAGTTGATTCGCATTATTGAGGCGAATTGTCATTGGTATGGTGTTTGTCCAAATTGAAGCGTTTGACATAATGACTGAAGGCACGTTGGGTCAATCCAAGTTCCCGGGCTGCTTCTTTTTTTACCCAGGCATTTTTCTTTAATGTTTCAAGCAGCATTTTTTTCTTGTAGGCGTCGACGCTTGCATTGAACCATCCATTTGTTTCGGTGCTTTCGGTGCTCGCATCCTGAATTTCCCATGGAAGATACTCGATATCTACAATGCCGCCTCCTGCAAGCAC
>CAZERH010000381.1:0-2319 GCA_964515535.1 uncultured Anaerolineaceae bacterium | reverse complement strand
TACGTTTTACGCGTAGGGGCGAACAGTCGTTCGCCCCCACTTGCAATAAATATCACGTCTTTATTTGCCACTACAAATAAAGGTGTGTTGCCTATTTTTTAATCCTTATTGAAAAAATCACTCAGCGCATGTCTGCAATTTTTGCTCACTTTATGCCCTGTCTTTGCTTGGCACAAAATCACATCTGCGCCTGAATTTTTCACCAGATTAATGGAATCCAACCCTCGCTCAAAAGAGATGATTTCATCTTCCGTGCCGTGTGCCCAGAAAAAACGGATATGGTTGAGCAATTTCGGTCTTAAAATTTCGTCCACGCCGCGGGGAACAAATCCGGAGAGTACGGCAATTTTATTGACGCGTTTTGGATATAATGCGGCAAGGGTTAGAGCTAAAGCACCGCCTTGTGAGAAGCCTATCACGTCAAAACTGGCGGATGCTATTTTGACGGAAGCAAGCCAATTATCCACGAGCGAGACGAGGTTGTCGGCAGAAAGATGCAATTCGCTAAGGGTCGGAGATCCCCATGTGTCGGGCTTGACTTTTCTCCACGAATATCCGCCTTTATCGGCTCTTGCCTGATAGGGGGCGCGCGGCGCAATAATGGCATAATCCGATGGGAGATTATGTGTAAATTGCCTCATTGATCTTTCGTCACCCGTCCAGCCGTGCAAAAGAAGCAAAGCTCTATTTGGCGTTGCGCTTGGCAAGTGAGAACTAAAAGTCCAGCCAAATTTTTCGGTAGATATTATGTTATTCGCGATTGGCACGCTTTACAACCCAATTCAGTAAAACCATAAAAAATGCAATGATGATGACAGGTGCGGTGCCAGCAAAGAGACAGAGCAAGCCCATCATAGCAGCACTTTTTCCATAAATAAAGTAGATTAATCCATCGCCAATGATAAAAAGGAGCAAAAATGCCCCTATGCCCAATTGGACGCTAGTGTCTTGCGCATACTTACGTAAATCATGTGTCATTTTCTTTTTCCATTTAGGAGTATATCGAAAAACCCTCGCGGGCGGGTCGCTTTTTTAAGTTCCGGCAGAAGAGATTCGAGGGCTTCTTCACCCAAACGTGCCACATCTGCTACGACTACTTGGTCGAGGAGACCGATTTTTTCAACAGCAGGGCGAATGAGTAAATCGGGGGGTTCTTTTTCGAGCCGAAGTTCGGTAATGGCTCTATTGCTGATGTCTATTGATTGAAGAAAAATATCTAATGCCTGTGAGATGTTTAGCCGCGTAATACGCCGTGCTATAGATTGGGGAATCATCGCTGAAAGCGAAGTAGGCAAATAATATGATAAGGTAGAAGAGAGTGGCGCAGTTAATGCTACCGCAATTACGGGTAATTTTGGAGCAAGCTCGCGTGCCACTGAAACGGGGACGGGGTTTAATATCCCTCCATCAACAAGATGATGGTCGTCCATTTCATAGGGCGGAAAGATGCCCTGGATTGCAACGCTTGCCAAAACTGCGTTTTTGAGCATTCCTAAATTTAGGGTAACTTCACAATTACAATTTAAATCTGCCGCAGTAACGGCGCAGGGAATACGTGTTTCTGCAAAAGTTTTCTCTCCTAATGTCTCGTCAAGCCATTTGCGCACTTTGCTTAATCCCAATAGGCTAGGATTTGCGCGTAAACCCAGTTCATAAACTTTGCTTTGGTCAACTTCGCTGAATTTTTCTTCAATTTCATCGGGAGAATATCCCACAGCATAAAATGCGGCAACCAGAGCACCGAAACTCGTCCCCGCTATAGCGGAAATCTGATAGCCTTCTCTTTCTAAAACTCGCAATACGCCAATGTGAGCATTGCCTCTTGCACCGCCGCCCCCTAAAGCAACTGCTATTTTTCTCATTCGAGACCTCTTCTTGGGTAAAACTTTACCCTTCAATTTAGGCGTTGAAAGGCGTAGCTGATGTACAAGCCACGTTGAGACGGGGTAGTACGCTCAATTTTCAGCGCAATTTATTACACTATTCTACACGCTTCAATTATACTCGCAGATTGTGCAGGAAAAATGAAAATTCACACATATTTCACCTTAGAAATCCACGCTGTTATTCTTTTCTTGTAAATACTCTGTACAAATGTCATTTTTTGAGTGTTGAAATAGTTTCATATTTGTTCTGCTTCGTTTCAAGCAAAAATTAGTCTGAATGGACTTCGTACCACTAGCGCGGTGGATTTGTCCCCGTACGATTACCGGAATCAACAAAATCTTCTCGTAAATTCAACATTTTTGTCAATAATCAGCCCCACACGGACGTAAACGAACTGTGCTATGTTAACGAAGCCCACTGATGGAAGTTAAG
>CAZERH010000380.1:0-2320 GCA_964515535.1 uncultured Anaerolineaceae bacterium | reverse complement strand
AGAAACCCGAAAGGTTTTATTAGGGCGCATTTTTTATAAGACGACTTTGAAAGCATAGGTTCTAATTCAATTATAGTGAGATTGAAACCTTTCGGGTTTTCGGCAAAACGTATATCTACCGCACAACTGCCTCCATAACGAAACCAAGCCCAAAACATGTATGCTGAGCCTGTCGAAGCACGCGTCCTCGCACTTCATCCAACAAAAAAACAGATTTCCGTGCAATCCGCTTCAAGCAATTTCCCCGCAAGACCTGCATTGCATCTGGTAGATGCGTTGCAGGTCGAGTTGGTAAAAACAGTATTTTTTGCAAGACCCGCTGTGCAACGCATCAAAAGCAGATGCAATGCACAACTACCTCCATTCTGTAGTCTCTGTAAACTTCGTGGTAAAAAATGCCCTGAACTTAGTTTTGTCAGTCAATAGGCTTGGGTACTTAGTTGGTAGAGAAGTATTGCGTAAAATCATTACGCAAACACAATCGTGATAGTTCGAAAATGTATGCTGGGGTTTGGGAAATCTGCAAAAGTTTTTGGCACTCCCAGTATTTTTTTTAATTAGATAAAACATTTCTTCTATTGTATAATTCTTCGCAGTACTTTAGTACCATCCCAGCTAAATATACACATAATAAGTATTCAGGAGGACCGCTAATGTTCAAAACTGAAAACCTGTACCAGAACGATGAGGCATGGAAAGAGAGTAGTTTGGGGAATTCGAATGAAACAATTGGAAGCTGGGGGTGTTTGCTAACCTCAGTAACGATGATGCTAAACGGGATTGGTTATAACGAAACCCCTCTAACGGTCAACGAAAAGATGAAAGCAAGGGGTGGTTTTCAAGGAGCATTGTTTATTCCTAGTGTTTTGCCTTATGCTTTTCCAAATCTGGTTTATAAGAATATGGAACCTTGCGAGTCTTTCCCTGCACCCATTTCTCGAATTGATACGGCTATCACCGCCGGAAAACCCGTAATTGTACAGGTAGACTGGAAAAAACAAGCGGGGGTGCAAACTCACTTTGTGCTAATTAAAGAGAAGAAAGGCGATGATTATGTTATTTATGATCCCTATCGTTATGGAGGCGACAGTCCCGAAAAAGACGTTTTATTAACACAACGCTATAAATATCAGGGTCAAAAATTGGAATCGGAAATCAGCGCGGTATTGTGGTTTGACACTTTAGGGATTCCTCCGCAACCCCCAGAAGACCCTGAGCCTATCCCCCTCCCAGCCGATTCTATGCCTGTCTATGTTGCCGAAGATAATTTGGCTTTTCGCACAGAACCATCCGTTAGCGGTCATCTCATCAAACGCTTCGAAGGTGGGGTTGAGTTGAAGAGTCTCGAATCTGCTTCGGTGACGGAGAGCAAACTTGGTGTAGTAGGAGAATGGCTCCACGCCCAAGACCCGGATGGAGAACAAGCCTATACCGCGGCTTGGTATCTTTCTGCAACAAAAGACACACCACCGCCCTCCGATGACGAGACGACAACACCTCCAGTAGATGATGACGCTGAGGCGCAGAAGCCTCTTCCGGCAGGCGCGCTTTCGCTTATCCCCACCGATAATGTCGCTTTTCGCAAAAACACAACCATTTCGCCGGAAACGCTGATTCGCCAAATCCCGACCACAGAAAAAGTTGTTAGCTTAGAAGCTCCCGCTCGGACAATCGAAAAAGTGGGTGTAGTGGGGCAATGGCTAAATGTCCGCGACAAAAACGAAACGGACGGCTATATCGCCGCTTGGTATCTAAAATATGAAAGCGGCTCTACAGCACAAGATGACGATACAACAAATCCGCCCGCGGGAGATGCGAATACGGTAAAAACCACCGCCCAATTTGTCGCATTCCGCTCCGAGCCTCGTTCCCATACAAGCACTTTAATCCGTTATTTGAATTTGGGAGAGTCGTTAACCCTCACAGAGGCTAGTCAGGCGGCGAATATCGGTTCAAATAGTGAATGGTTAAAAGTCAAAGATGCCAGCGGGAGAGCCGGTTATGTCGCGGCTTGGTTTGTAGCAAGATAGATTTTTAGATTGCCCCTCTGGGACAAGAGATCGCGCGGCTCCCGCATAGTGACACAGTAAAAAACGGGTGTCGGTTAAAACTGACTGATTTCTAACCACATGACACTTTTGAAAAAATGTCTACCAAATCTCACGCAAAGTCGCCAAGTCGCTAAGAAAAGCTTTAAAACTTTGCGTTTTTGCGCCTTCGCGAAGCATGCCCTTTGGGTATTGCGTGAAGCAAAAGTAATTTGGCAAAACGTAGTGCGACATTTATGTCGCCTGCCCCTGAAAAGCGACATAAATGTCGC
>CAZERH010000379.1:0-2323 GCA_964515535.1 uncultured Anaerolineaceae bacterium | reverse complement strand
GTTGAAAATTGCGCTTCTGCGCCGCTGGGGGGATTCTCCTCTGCTGGGGGCGCAGGGGATGTCGCTTTAATGGAAGCAGGTTTAGGCAAGGTCGGTTTCGCAGGCACTTCTGCCGAAGGTGTCGCAGGGGCACAGGCAACGAGTCCAAAGCTGAGGGCGAGCAGGGTGTATATCCATCTTAAAGAAAACATAAAAAACTCCTTTTGCCTCTATCAATGAAAGGCTGGTTGAAAGATGGTTTTCTCTTTGCGCCTCTTACTTTGGTAAGAATTAGAGGCTATTAATCTTCTATATAAATGCGTTATAATGTGTGCTATGCAAAATTCTCGTGATAACGAAACTTGGTTGAACGATTTAAAGGTGGAGGGTGAGCAAAAAGAAGACGCACTAGCCGATTTAAATACCATTCTTTTACGCATCTTACCCGCCGCTTTATCTCGGTGGTTGCCAACCACATCGAGCCACTTTGAAACTTTTATAGAAGACACAACACAAGAAACGCTCATACGCGTAATGGAAAAACTGGACACCTTTCAGGGACGTAGCAAATTTACAACATGGGTCTATAAAATTGGCGTAAACATCGGTTTGGGTGATTTAAGGCTCAAAAAATGGAAAGAAACTTCGCTGGATAAACTCGAAGAAGGCAAAGAAGCAGACGAAATGCCATCCGCACGTTTTGCGGCAGAAGACCCCTCTCCGGAAACAATGCTAGAGCGCAAAAATGTGATGGCGATGGTGCAACAAATCATGCAAGAAGAATTAACACCCCGTCAGCGAAAAGTAATGATGGCTGTTGCCGTGCAAGGCAAACCGCTAGATGTCGTTGCAAAAGAGGTAAACAGTAACCGCAACGCACTCTACAAATTAATGCACGATGCCCGCCTGCGCTTAAAAAAACGCCTAGAGCGTGACGGTGCTACACCGGAAGATTTGTTGGCGGTGTTCAAATGAACACTATTTTTGAAAAATTTATGAACTGGATACAACCTAAAAAAGACCTTTCCGCAAACTCTTCTGCCATGACCGTGCAGTTGCTTCAATCTTTAACAATGACCAAAGAGGAAGAATACTCTTGCGATGATGTCCACGAAATTATTGACCAATATGTGGAAATGAAGAGACGCGGCGAAAACGTTGAAGAACTGATGCCCTTAGTAAAACATCATTTGGATATGTGCCGCGCTTGCTTTGAAGAATATGAAGCCCTCATGATTGCACTTGAATTTGAAGAGACGATATAGATGATTCACGCGTGAATTTTGGCTTGCTGTCCCCCTAAATAACTTCTGTGAAGAAATAAGCAGATACCGTTAATTTCCCCCCGTAAAACAAAATCAATCTTGTTTGCGGGGCTTTTTTTTGGAGAAAAAAAATGATAGACGAACTAATAAAATCCCTGCTCGTTCTCGCAGATGTGGTTGAAGCACGCGATCCGTATACCGGCGGGCATGTTTGGAGAGTTTCGCAATTCTCAAAATTATTAGCTGTCAAAATGGGATGCTCAGAAAAAGAAGCCATCCAAATTAGCTTGGGCGGCTTTTTACACGATTTAGGCAAAGTCGGCATCCCTGACGGAATTTTGCTCAAACAAGGTAAATTATCTGAAGCGGAATATGCCGTGATTAAGACCCATCCCATCATAGGGAAAAAACTAATTAGCTCGCATCCGCTCTCGGAAATGGTTTGCAAATCAATTGTGGAGCATCACGAATATATTAACGGGCAAGGCTATCCACGCGGCTTATCCGGAGATGAAATTTCCTTCGCCGCAAAAATTGTCGGCGTAGTAGATATGCTCGATGCCCTCACCAGTGCCAGACCCTACAGACGCGAAATGCCCCTAGAAAAGGCAATGCAAATTATGGAGGAAAGAGCAGGCACACAATTTGATGGCGAAATGATTACCCATATTTGCGAACTTGGGCAAAACGGCGATATTTCTCATATTGTCGGGCATAGCGCAGAAGAAATTCCTCTCGTGACCTGTCCCGTTTGCGGACCTGTCATCGCCGTTCAGCGCACCGCCCGAACAGGAGATAATGTTTTCTGCCGCGCCTGTAAAGGAAAACTTATCCTTCATCAAAAAGAAAATTCTTTTGAAGCTGAAATAGTTGGCAAAACAGATGACCCCATAGCGTTGCAACCGGAGGCAAACATTACCGCGGTAAATGACTTGATGAAAGAATATGCGGGGAGATTTGAGTAAATTAGGGCTTTCGCTCAGAGGGCGGTCAGCGCACCAATTTCGACAAAAAACCGCTAATCGACAAGTTCTTTAGGTAAGGAATGAAAATTTAATAATTTGCACAAATAATTCACC
>CAZERH010000378.1:0-2332 GCA_964515535.1 uncultured Anaerolineaceae bacterium | reverse complement strand
TTATCCGCGAAGAGAAATGAAAAAAGCTGGTTGAGACTACAACCAGCTTTTTTTATCCGCGTAATTTGCATAATTCGTGTTAAACGGAATCAAGCTCCTCTTCGAGATTCTCTTCCGGGAACGGAGGCAAGCCCAAAACACGTCTGCGGAGGTATTTGCCGATGACCATCAACGATGCCAAAAGCGGGACAACAATAATCACGCCGATTATCCCGTTAATCACCACCGCGGAGATAATGGCAACAAAAATCACGCCGTCATGTAATTCAAGACTTTTTCCAAAAATCCTCGGCATTAGCCAGATATTTTTACCGTAATTTATCACCATAAAAACGCCCAAAACCAGCATAGAAAACCAAAAATTCGACATATCTAAAAAGGCTGAACCCTCCATTAATGCAATCGCAAAAGCCAAAGATGCGGTGACGAAGGGACCAATCTCCGGGATAATGTTAAATAACCCTGCCATTGCGCCCAAAAGGAGCGCACCAGGCAATCCGATAGCAGACCAAGCCAAAGCGTAGAGTACGCCCAAAATGGCGATCAGCGCAATTTGTCCGCGTAGGTAGATATTCCAAATATGGGTGATTTGGTCGTAGAGACGACGCAGATCATTTTGCATATTTTCAGGCGGGATGCGAAAAATCCACTCACGGAACTCATCCCAATCATTAATGAAATGGTAAGCGGTGATGATAATAACCAAAAGCCACGCCACATTTCGCGAGGTAGATTCGATTAATTTGATGGTGTTTTCCGGCACCCAACTCACCAATTTTGAGAGCGGATCTGCTAAATCGATGGCAAAGGAGCCTAGGCTCAGGGCAAAGCCGCCAATCACGATCGATTGTTCAAGCAAATTTTGCACAAAGGTCGGCAAATCGGATAAATCACTCGTCAACTCTTGCACCTGCCCAACCAAAATCGGCACCACTGTAGCAGGGATAGAAATAATCGCGGCAAACGTCAGAAAATAAGTCAAATTCACCGCCATTTTATGTTTTAGGTGCGCTTTTCTTTCAAGAAAATCAACTATGGGATTTAGCACATAAGCAAATAATGCCGCAATAATAAGCGGCGTAAAAAGCGGGCGAATATACCAGATTGTCAAAGCCATCAGGATGACAATCACGACTAAGGTGAAATACCGCGCGCGGGAACTCCACTTATCGGTCATAAATTTTCCTTTACAGCCTCCAAAGTTGGGCTGATGATTGGGGCGGATGAGACCGCTTTCAGCGCGGCGTTGACATCTTTAAGACCACTCCCCGTATTAATGACTAGAATGGGATCATCGGGCAACACCGCGCGTTTTTGGCTTGCTTCCACTAAACCGGCATAAGCTGTTGCTCCGGCAGGTTCTGCAAAAACGCCAAACTTACCCAGCTCCGCGATGGCTTCGATAATCTGTTCGTCTGCTACCGTGATATATGCTCCGCCCGTTTCGGTCACAGCGCGGAGGGCGCGGACACCATCGCTGGGCATATCTACCGAGATGCTATCTGCCGAAGTAGTTGCGGAGATGGGGGTAATCTCCTCTGTGCCGGCAAAATAAGCGTTCGCAATCGCGGCGGAACCCTTCGCTTGGATACCGAAGATACGCGGCATTTTCTTCATCCAACCCAGCGCGACCAAATCTTTAAAGCCTTTATGAATACCGGAGATGATATTCCCGTCGCCAACCGAGACAAAAACCGTTAAAGGTCGATCGCTTTCACCAAGAGCCTTCAGAGACCATTCCCAAATTTCAAAGGCGGCGGTCTTTTTGCCCTCCGCGGTGAAGGGATTGTAGCCTGTATTGCGACAATACCAGCCGAATTCATTCGCGGCTTTGACCGCCAGCTCGACTGCATCATCATAAGTCCCATCTACGAGCATCACTTTTGCACCAAAAATAAGCAACTGCGCAATTTTCGCCACCGGCGCGGTTTTCGGCGCAAAGATAACCGCTTTCTGCCCGACCGCGGCGGACATCCCCGCCAGAGCCGCGCCTGCGTTACCTGTGGAGGCGGTCACAATCACCTCTGCCCCGATTTCTCGCGCCCTCGCGACCAAAATCGCGCTGGCACGGTCTTTAAATGATGCTGTGGGGTTAGAACTCTCATCTTTCAACCAAAGTTTATTCAATCCAAGTTTTTCTGCCAACGTGGGGAGCGCAAAAGTTGGTGTCCAGCCCGCGGCGTAGAGGGGCGTTTCCTCCCCGCCCGGATTTGAAACAGGCAAAAGCGGCAAATATCGCCACAACGAAGATTCAGTACGGCAGGTAATATCATCGGGCTGATATTTTTCTTTAATCGCTTCATAATCCAAAAGGATATTCAAATTGCCACCA
>CAZERH010000377.1:0-2337 GCA_964515535.1 uncultured Anaerolineaceae bacterium | reverse complement strand
GCTTACGCCATCGTTAGGTTGCTTAAATACTATCCATAGTTCAGAAACTTCCAACAAAGAGGTACTTGATGGATCTTAAAATTCTAGCCGCTCAATTTCCAGTTTCTCTGAGTATTCAGAAAAATATAGAAGTGATTTCGGAGATACTCGAGCAAAGTCAATCTGGCGAGCTGGTTGTCTTTCCTGAAGGCTCCGTTTCAGGTTATTCTACAGATATATCCTTTCTCGACAAAATTGATTTGAACGAATTAGAAGCAGGATTGAAATTTCTACAAAAAGAAGCCCAAAGACGAGATATTTATTTGTGGGTGGGGGCATGTATAAAAGAAAATGGAAATTGGATTAATGCAGCTTTTGGTTTTATGCCTAACGGAGACAGTTACATTTACAAGAAAATCAATCTAGCACATCATGAACGCAATATAATTGTTGCAGGTAAGGAATTGCCTGTATTTCAAATCGAAACAAAAGAAGGTACAGTTTCAATAGGTATACAATTATGTCGAGAATTACGATACCCTGAACAGTGGGGCTGGCTATCGAGAAGCGGTTCACAAATAATCTTACATCTTAATAATGCTGTAGGAAATGACAAATACCAATCTGTATGGAAAAGCCATTTAGTAAGTAGAGCAGCGGAAACGCAAAGATTTGTTATTAGTGCAAATAATGCAGGTTCTCAACAATTATGCCCAACGATGATAATTGCGCCTGATGGAAAAGTGGTAGGAGAGATTGTCTCAGATAAAAAGGCGATGCTACGAGCTACTCTCGATTTGTCTCTTGTCTCTAACTGGTATCTTAATCAATGTCGTGAAGATGTTGTGCTTATAAAAGCATCTAATGATAAAAATTTGGCAACCTAACCCCGCGTTAAGCTGACCCGCCTTCGGCTCTGGTATGCGTGGCGATTTTCGTGTAAATTTTTTCGGGTAAAATCAGGTTTCGGGTGTAAATGCGGCGGGCGGCTTACGCCCTCGTTGAGTTGCATAGGTGAGAGAAGATAGAAAAGCGAAGTAGCCAAAGAGGTAGCCTCAAGTACAGGCAAGGTTGGACTGAGCGGTGTGAAGAGGTCATTGAAAAAAATCGAGAACATGGATAATATCCAGTAGCAACCATAAGAGAAGTTTTCGAATACCTTACAACAGGAATAAAAAATGAGCTACAAAAAAGTTATTCTGAACGAATTTGGCGGCCCCGAAGTTTTGCGGGTTGTCGAAGAAGCAGCCCTGCCTGAACCGGGAGCGGACGAAGTGCGCGTTAAAGTTTTAGCTGCCAGCGTCACCTTCACAGATACGCTGGTACGCAAAGGCATCTATTACGGTTTAAAAGAAACGCCGCCCCTCTCGCCCGGCTACGATATGGTCGGCGTGGTGGATAAACTTGGTGCAGGAGTGACCGGCCTCGAAATTGGGAAAATGGTGGCTGACCTGACTGTTTTTGGAGCCTACACCGAGTACATACTCTGTCCGGCGGATTCACTCGTACCCGTGCCTGATAACCTGGGGCCTGCTGAAGCGGTCAGCATGGTTTTGTCTTATGTCACTGCCTATCAAATGCTGCACCGCAGAGCGAAAGTGCAACGCGGGCAAAAGATACTTGTCCACGGTGCGGGCGGGGCGGTTGGGACGGCATTGCTCAAACTGGGCAAATTGCATGATTTGGAGATATACGGCACGGCTTCCAGGTCTAAACACAAGTTGGTCAAGAATCTGGGAGCTATACCGATTGACTATAAAAATGAAGATTTTCTTGCCCAGATACAAGCCGTCGGCGGGGTGGATGCGGCATTCGATGCCATCGGCGGGGAAAACTTCAAGCGTTCGTTCGATTCGTTGAAGAAAGGCGGCACATTGGTGGCCTATGGTTTCTATAATCAGGCCATGGGCAAGGGCGGCAATGTGGTGATGGAATATATGAGCATTGCGCTGTGGAACATCCTGCCCAATGGACGAAAAGCAGCGTTTTATTCCATCGGTGCGCTGCGTAAAAAGAATCCCGAATGGTTCAAGGTAGATTTAGCTGCGCTATTTGGTCTGCTAGCAGAGGGGAAGATCAAACCGTCTATTGAAAGGCGCATGAAGCTGGAAGATGTTGCCCAGGCACACGCATTGATCGAGCAGGCTGCGGTGAGAGGACGCATCGTGTTGGTCGTCAACGAAAGATAAGAGCTATGCGTAGCTACTCAGCCTGGCGATTAAATTTGCAGCAACGGTTGCGACTTTTAGTCGCCGGGAAATACCATTTGTCGGAGAAAGGCATAAAGGCATAGCAAAAAAATGATTTGAGAAAGCGTAAAGCTTGGGAGCGAGAAAAATAGAGAATCCCCTGGCAGAT
>CAZERH010000376.1:0-2340 GCA_964515535.1 uncultured Anaerolineaceae bacterium | reverse complement strand
AGGTCACAAAGGGACACGAAGAAAAAGCTTTTAAAAACTTTGTGACCCTTTGTGCTCTTTGTGGTGAGAATATTTTTTACAGCCAGCCTTTTTTTGCCAATTCTGCTTCGGTAGGTTTACGGGAGAAAATTTTATCCATCTTCATCAATAATCCCATTTTGCCGCTGGCTTTATATTTGCCGGTCATTAATGCCATTGTGCCGCTCAATTCTTTGCGAGCAATTTTTAGCCAAATATCGGCAGGGGTTTCAATGGTGAGGGTGGGGGCGGGCGTTCTCCCTTCGGCGAAGTCACATTTCCCTTCAGCGATACTTAAGTAGTAATTTCCACCGCCTTCGCCAGAGACATTGAATTGAATTGTAGCCTTCAAATCTTTGGTAGCATCTGGGTTGATGCTAAGTGTCATCCCCTCGATGGCTTGTTGAACGGTTTTGGGACCTAAATCTTTATTTGACATTTTATTTCTCCTTGTGATTATTAGTTATATATAAAGTTTTATTGAAGTGGGTAAAAAAAGAGAGTGAAAAGCTAACTCTCTATTTTTTCAATAGTCTCATCCAGCCAGCGAATGAACATCTCTGCATAAAGTTCGCCGAAGCGGCGTGTGGCTTCCCATAATTTAGCATCGTCGTGCATATCAAGGCTGGCAGAAAATTGGGCAATTACATCTTTGGTTGTGGTCTGGTATTTTTCCAATTCAGCTTGATGTAAATTCTTCTGAAGGCGCAATTCAGTCAAAATTATTTGTGGATCAAGTTGGGCAGAGAAAAAGAGTTTGAGAAGTAGTTTTTCTTTACGTGACTCAATTTCCATCAGTGGTTGCGCCGTCCAATTTTTCAGATCTTCTCGTCCAGCTTCTGTAATTTCATAAACTCGACGACTTGGACGACTTTCTTGTGGCTCAATATGTGAGATGACCATCCCGTCTTTTTCCAGTTTCTTGAGCGTGGTGTAAATTTGGCTTTGTTTTGCATGCCAAAAATTGGATGTAGAGACATCCATGAATTGTTTTAGGTCATAACCTGAAGCCGAGCTATAGTTGAGAAATCCGAGTAGGGCGTATTTGAGCATCCACTTATCCTTTATGTATAAAAGATTATATATAAAAAGGTGGTTTTGTCAAGAGGTGTTTTAGTTACGCAGTTATATTTTTTTTGCATTAGTCCCCCTCTGTCCGAAGGGCAGAGGGGAAGGCTAAAAAGAAGATGATTTTGTTTGTCTGTTTGGATTTCACATTCCTATTCTCTATTTACCCACTCTTCACTTTAACATTGGCATTTGGATTTTGTGTCGTTTTGCCGCGTCAATGGCGATTTGATAACCAGCATCCGCGTGGCGGACAATTCCCAGCCCCGGATCGCTCGTGAGTACGCGTGAGAGGCGCACCGCAGCTTCGGGTGTGCCGTCAGCCACGATGACCTGCCCCGCGTGCTGTGAATATCCCATCCCGACCCCGCCACCGTGATGGAAAGAGACCCAAGTCGCACCGCCGACCGCGTTGATGAGGGCGTTCAAAATCGCCCAATCGGAGACCGCGTCCGAGCCGTCTTTCATCGCTTCGGTTTCGCGGTTGGGGGAGGCGACAGACCCCGCGTCCAAATGGTCTCGTCCGATGACGATGGGGGCGGAAACGATGCCTTTGGCGACCAATTCGTTGAATTTCAATCCCGCTTTTTCGCGCTCGCCGTATCCCAGCCAGCAGATGCGGGAGGGCAATCCCTGCACGGGGACTTTTTCTTGCGCCATCTTAATCCAGCGTTTGAGATGCTCGTCTTCGGGGAAGAGTTCGAGAATCGCTTCATCGGTGCGGAGAATATCTTCGGGGTCGCCGGAGAGGGCTACCCAGCGGAAAGGTCCCTTCCCTTCGCAGAAGAGGGGACGAATATAAGCGGGGACAAAGCCGGGGAAGTCGAAGGCATCTTTAACGCCATAATCAAAGGCTTGCTGACGGATATTATTGCCGTAATCGAAAACTTCACTGCCCGCTTTTTGGAAATCGAGCATCGCTTGGACGTGTTTCGCCATCGATTCACGCGCCATTTCTTTATATTTTTCAGGATCGGATTCTCGCAGTGCATCCGCTTCGGCGACTGTTAGACCGGCGGGGACATACATCAACGCTTCATGGGCAGAGGTTTGGTCTGTAACCACGTCCGGGACGATGCCGCGATCGACCAGTTCGGGGAAAATTTCCGCAGCGTTGCCGACCAAGCCGATGGATTTCGGCTCTTTAGCGGCAACCGCGCTTTTCACCAAATCTAATGCTTCATCAAGGGTATCAACCACCACGTCCACGTATGCATCAGATTTGGTGAAAAGCGCGGTTGCCGCTAAAGAGCC
>CAZERH010000375.1:0-2343 GCA_964515535.1 uncultured Anaerolineaceae bacterium | reverse complement strand
TATTGGTTTGCTTCTGACAATAAAATGCGTTCGGGATAATGCTCGTTCATATGAGTGCGCACTTTTTTAAGATAAGCGTGCGTTTCGGGCAGGTTTTCACAATTTGTGCCTTCTCGCTGAAAAAGATAAGGCACAGCATCTGCACGAAAGCCATCTACGCCTAAATCGAGCCAAAAACTTAATATTTTGAGCATTTCTTCCTGCACGGCAGGATTATCATAATTTAAATCGGGTTGCGATGAATAAAAACGATGCCAAAAATACTGCTGGGCTTCTTCGTCCCATGTCCAATTGGATTCTTCGGTGTCCAAAAAGATCACGCGTGCATCGGCGTATTTTTGATTGTCATCACTCCACACATAATAATCTCTATATTTTGAATTTTTATCTTTGCGTGCTTCTTGAAACCAGTGGTGTTGGTCGGAGGTGTGATTCAAAACCAAGTCAGTGATGATGCGTATGCCACGCTCATGGGCGGCGGCGATGAGTCTCTTAAAATCGTCCAACGTGCCATAATCGGGATGAATGCCGTAATAATCGGCAATATCGTAACCATCATCTTTTAGCGGCGAGGGATAAATGGGCAAAAGCCATATAGCCATCACACCCAATTCTTGCAAGTAGTCTAATTTCTCAACCAAACCTAACAAATCACCATTGCCATCGCCATTGCTATCTTTGAAGGCGCGGACATAAACCTCGTAAAAAATTGCGTCTTTATACCACATCAAATTTCAATCCCGTTTTGTTCTATCCTATCTAAAATATTTCCCAACCTATGATAGGGTCGGGGAGTGACTACTTGATTTATCCCTTGACCGAACCAGCCAGCATCCCGCGTACAAAATATCTTTGTAATGCAAAAAACACAGCTAGAGGAAGGAGCATGGAGACGAACGCGCCCGAAGTGAGCAGATGCCAATCTTGTCCTTTTTCGCCGACAATGGAGGCGAGCGCGTAGGTAATAACGCGCGTTTTCTCGCCCAAAAAGACGAGGGAAACGAGATAATCGTTCCAAACCCAGAGAAATTGGAAGATGGCAAAGGAGGCTAAGGCTGGAACGGAGAGTGGCAATATCAGCCGAACAAAAATGGTGAAGTTTGATGCGCCGTCTATATAAGCGGCTTCAAGGAGTTCACGTGGCAGTGTACTGATATAGTTGAAGAGCAGATAGGTCGCCAGCGGCAAGCCAAATCCCGTATGTGCGAGCCAGATTCCCAGAAATGTTCCGTTTAGATTTAATTTTGTATAATCCTGCAAAATCGGGACGAGGGAAATCTGAAGAGGCACAACGAGAATAGCAACGATCATCGTGAAGAGCAAATCTCTGCCCGGAAATTTTAACCAAGAAAAGCCAAAAGCGGCAAAAGCGGCAATCAGAATAGGAATCACTGTGGCAGGGATAGCGACAGCAACCGAGTTGAGAAACGCCCCGCCTAAATTATTCCCTTTGCGCGTAATTTCATTCCCTCCCGCATCTGTGAAGGAGATTTCTTTACCCGTGATGACATCTTTATAATTATCAAGCGTTAAATTAGACGCAAAACCTACCCAAACTTCCTCGCTGATAATAATTTTACGAGTGCGTTTATTACCATACCAAGTTAGTTTGCGCCCGTCAGGCAAAACAACGCCTTCGCGCCATTCTTCAAAAGTGGCAGAAGTGCCTTCGATGGTGATTTGCCCGTTTACATCAATATCATCTTCAAGAATTAGTTCTCCCGTGTCAGAATCTTCTTTATGAGGGAAAACAGCCCACCACCCGGAATTGAAAATATCTTGACTTTGACGGAAGGAGGTGATAAATACGCCTAAAGTTGGCACAAGCCAGATTATGCAGATTAAGATTAAAGCCCCGTTGATAATAAGAGATGATCTTCTTTTTTGACCTTTTATGCTGGTAGTCATTAGAAAGCCCTCCTATCTTTATTGAATTCGCGTAAATTATAAATGATAACCGGTACAACAGCGATCAAGAGAATGATGGCTATTGCAGAGGCGCGCCCTGTGTTTCCATAGGTAAAGCGTTGCAAATAAAATTCATTTGCAATCACGTTTGTCCCGTTATTGCCACCTGTCATTACACGAACAATATCGAATAATTTCAGGCTGAAAATAACAATTGTGGTCGTAACCGTTAGCAATGTCCCTTTAATATAGGGAATTGTGATCCCAAAGAAGGCTTGGACTTCGGTTGCGCCATCTATGCGAGCGGCTTCCAACAATTCGTCCGGAATGCCTTTAATAGCGGATGAAATGACGACCATCGCAAATCCTGTTTGGAGCCAAACCATGATAATGATGAGAAAATTGTGTTGGGGCATAAAATAGCACAATCAGGCG
>CAZERH010000374.1:0-2348 GCA_964515535.1 uncultured Anaerolineaceae bacterium | reverse complement strand
AGCGTTGTTGATACGCGCGGCTCAAAAGTTCCACTTTCCAAATCGGGGTATAGTCCGGATTGCCCGTAGAAAGATAATAAGGGCAGGCTTCGGCACATCGTCCACAGCGGGTGCAGGCTTCTAACTGACTAGCCGCCCAACCGCCGGTTTTCTTTACAAAGAGATCCATTGTTTTGTCTGTAGTCATCTCATATCTCCTAAGGGCGTGCGCCTCGTTTGCCCCACTCTACTCCGTGAATGGTGCGAGAGAAGAAATAGAACATAAAATGTGAAATTCGGCTCAACGGAATCCAGATTAGTAAAACATCAATGGAGAGCATATGCAGAGCAAAAAGTCTTTGGTATGGCAAAAACATATGATGCGCCATCATATAGCCGGTGAGCATCGGCAGGAAAACTAATAGCCAGTTCACAAATTCCGGCGTACCGGAGAGTCTTTTGGTTGCGGGGTGAACTTTGCGATTGATAATTAACATCACCATCGAGATGATGCCGATTGCCGCCATCCAATCTACAATGGGGAGGGGGAGAGTCCACCAGCCAAATCCGAGCAAACTTTTGAAGGCGAGCATGTGTGCCGCACCCAAGAAGACAACTATGAAAAGACTGAGGTGGAAAAATCCACCTGCGAGATAGGTGATAGGGTTGCCGATAAAAGCTTTTTTCTCACGCGGGATAAAGGGGATAATCAAGTTTGCGCGCAGGAAAGATTTGAGTACGCCACCCGCTTTACTGCCGCGTGCTTTCGCATAATCTTTATCCCATCCCAAAAAAATGACATTCGCAAGACGGTAAAGCATTCCGGCGATGAAAAAGGTCAGTGCCGCGTAGAAGAAAGGTCCACGAGCAAAAGCAAGCATTGCTTGACTGTTCATTTTTTGTTCTCCTTTTTAGCTTTCGATGCGACAGCCATCCCTGCACCGATTGCGAGACCCGCGGCTCCTGCCGCACCAACTGTGGTCATGCTTGGTTTCTGCAAGGGGGAGGATTGCCCGGCGTAGAAACCGCCACCGTCCCAGAAATCTGGTTCGGAGCAACCCAAGCAGGGGTGGTTGGATTGGACGGGGAAAGAAAGACCGGAATCCCAGCGGATGGAAGCACAAGCATTATGCGTGGTGGGTCCTTTGCATCCTAATTTATATAAGCACCAGCCTTCGCGTGCACCTTCATCGTCAAATGTGAGCGCAAATTTGCCCGCTTCGTAGAAGGGACGGCGCAAGCATCGGTCATGAACGGTTTTTCCGTAGAACGCCATTGGGCGATGGAGTTCATCTAATTCGGGTAATACGCCGAAAAGCGCAAAATGAGTTATGACTCCGACAAAGGCTTCGGGGATGGGGGGACAACCGGGGATATTTACAATCGGTTTATCTTTAATCAAATCCATTACGCTTGCGGCGTGGGTGGGATTTGGGTCAGCTTTTGGCAAACCACCGAAAGATGAACAGTTACCGATAGCGATAATCGCGGCTGCTTTCTCTGCAGCTTCTTTCAAAATCACTTCGGCTGTTCGACCGCCTACTGCACAATAAGCGGCATGATCACCGGTAGGAATAGAACCTTCTACGACCAAAATATATTGACCTGCGTATTTTTCCATCGCTTGTTGTTTGGCTTCTTCGATTTGGAAGCCAGCCGCGGCGGAAAGTGCCTCGTGATGCTCAATAGTGAGCGTATTTAGCACCAAATTCCCTAATGTGGGCGCATTGGCGCGTGTGAGAGCTTCACTGCATCCGGTGCAATCCTGAAATTCTAGCCAAATTACAGGAAGGCGGGGTTGCGTTTCCATTGCTTTCACAACATGGTTGACCGCTTTTTTATTTGCTTGGCTTAATGAAGTGGGCAAACCACTCGCTTCCAAAGGCGGCATCTTGGTCATGCCCAGCGCACCAACGGCGAGACTGCACATCTTCAAAAAGTCGCGCCGAGAAACGCCTTCGTCTTTCATGTGATGATAAATTGAATCATCTGTCATTTGTATTCTCCTCGTTGAATAAGGTTATTAACAATTGCTAGGGTCAAGAGCTGTTTCTAAAATTGCTCCGAAAAAGCGATGTTTTTTATAAAAAACCTCCTTTAATCAACGCCACTCACTTCAGAGATTTTTTTCAAACGAGCGAGTAACCCCGCACGTTCTCCGCTAATCTCTCCAAAAGTATCTGCAACACGTTTTAACCACGAGCCTAACCGCTCTACTCGTTCCCCATCGCAAATACGAATATCTTGTGCGGCTTGCTTTAATAAATCGGGATTAATTTGATATTTCTCAGCCAAATTCTGAATTTTTGCTTCGCCCAAGTTTTTTTCTTCTATATAAAATTGCCCCGCTACCAAAGAGGCGATCACCT
>CAZERH010000373.1:0-2367 GCA_964515535.1 uncultured Anaerolineaceae bacterium | reverse complement strand
CGGAGAGCTTCACGCTCGTTCCAGGGTTCGATTTCGTCACGGTGGAAGTGGTGGCGTGCGCCGCGCACTTCGTCATCGAGTTGGACGATGACAGTTTCGGTGAGGGGGTTTAAGTCAATTACTCTGCCTTCTCCTTTGGGGGTGACGACGCGTTTTTTGCGTTTCGGGAGAGTTTTGCGAGCTTCGGCGTAGGCTTCGTATTCGTAAATTAGGCAACAGCGTAGGCGACCGCACATGCCGGTAATTTCGGATGGGGCGAGAGAAATGCCCTGCGCTTTTGCCATTTTGATGGAAATCGGGCTGAAATCGGTGAGAAACATGGTGCAACAGCGTTTTTCTTGCCCGCATGCTCCTAAACCGCCCATAATTTTGGCTACGTCACGCGGTCCGATTTGGCGCATTTCTATATGCGTGTTCGCGTACGTTTTTTGAATTACTCTGCGCAAGTTTTTTAGGTTAACTTTGCCGTCTTTTTCGTAGCTGTAGAGAAAATTGAGTTCTGTGCCATTATAGTTGAAGTCTGCTTTGATAATTTTTATATCGGGCAGGGTCATTTTGCTAGCGATTTCTCTACACTTTATCATCGCCTCTATTTCTTTGGCTTTCCAGCTTTCGTTGAGGAGTAAATCGCGCGGGCTGGCTTGGCGAAGTACTTTTTTCCAGCCGCCTTTGGGGGCTTTGGGCGTGTTTTCAAGAATCTGTACCACTTCGCCAAGATGGTCGCCGCGCGCGGTGTCAACAATGGCGTAATCGCCTATTTTTATATCCGGCACATCGCTAGAATCGAAGTGATAGATTTTGCCTATTTGAGTGAATCGGATTCCGATAATTTTTGATTGCATGGGCGTTATTATACCGTTAAGCAGAAAAGGGCGGGAGTTGAAATCCAGCCCTTTTTATCTGCGAAGTTACACGAGGAAAGAAGTGAGGCGTGCAAACTTGTTTTCGCTACTCCGTGATATTAATTTTTAAATCAAGTCTATTTGCGTTTTCATCCAACGCGGCGATGCTGATGGCTTGAGCAACTTTCTCTGCAATTTCTTGCATAGCGATAGCGGCATCCGAATCGGGTTGGGTCAGAACAGCGGGTTGACCTTGGTCTCCCGAGAGGCGTACAAAGCCGTTCATCGGCACAGAGCCTAAGAAGGGGATTCCAGCCGATTCCGCGAGGGATTCGCCGCCGCCGTGACCGAAAACATCACCTGTCATATTTTCGATGACGCCCAAAAGAGGGACTTCAAGTTTCTCGAACATCCCCAACCCGCGGCTTGCGTCTTCCACAGAAACAGCTTGCGGGAGAGTGACGAGAACCGCCCCACTGAGTGGAAGCGATTGTGCCAGCGTGAGCGGAGCATCGCCTGTTCCGGGGGGAAGGTCAATGATGAGGTAATCTAGTTCGCCCCACTGTACATCGGTGAGGAACTGGCGGATGGCTGAGTGAAGCATTGCCCCGCGCCAAATGAGGGGTTGCCCGGGTTTGACGAGAAATCCCATTGACATTATTTTTACGCCATAGGCTTCGGCAGGGACTAACTTTTCTTTGGTTGCGGGCGGGAGTTTTGCTACGCCCATCATGGTGGGGATATTGGGTCCGTAAATATCGGCATCCAGTAGCCCAACGCGCGCCCCGCTTTTTGCGAGAGCCACCGCGAGATTTACGGCAATGGTGGATTTGCCTACGCCGCCCTTGCCGGAGCCAACGGCAATCGCGTTGCGGATGGGGGTTTCTACCAAGCCGCGATTTTTTCCGTCATTGGGGACATCGGCATTCATTTTGATATTAATGGTTTTGACTCCCTCAATTTTCTCCACCGCTTGACGCGCATCAGCTTGGATAGAGCCTTTCATCGGGCAGGCGGGGGTAGTGAGAAAGATGCTGAAATTGACGGTATCGCCTTTGATTTCAACTTCACGAATCATGCCGAGAGTTACGAGGTCTTTGTGCAGGTCTGGGTCCATTACATTGCTGAGGGCTGAGAGAACTGCGTCTTTAGTTATTCGGGTCATTTTTTACCTTCTTTTTTATAAGACCTGCGTTGTACTTAACGAGTGCATTGCAGGTCGGGTTTGCAAGTATAAAGTGTGTTTTGGAGAAATCGATGTGTCACGCATCAAGAGCAGATGCAGTGCACATCTTATCTTTGTAGTTGTATTTGTCTAGCCAAAACTCTAATGGTTTGTTTTTGGAAAAAAGCTAATCGCAGACAAGGTAACTTTATTTTAGAGAGTATAAGCTAGAGTTTTTTCGTTTACGGAACATGCTACATTTTACCAAGTAAGTCTTAACATCAAGTTAGAAAAAACAGGCTGAAGGGATACTCTCCTCCAACCTGTATATTTACAGACTTGCCACCTGATTGACTGACA
>CAZERH010000372.1:0-2388 GCA_964515535.1 uncultured Anaerolineaceae bacterium | reverse complement strand
GTTCAACTCACAGAAGCTGTCTCAAAAACAGTTACGCAACCTCCGCCCTCTACACAACCTACATTACTCCCGTCTTTTACGCCCGCACCAACAACCGAAAGCAATTGCGACAAAGCCAAATTCGTTAAAGATGTCACCGTTCCCGATGGTACTGTTTTCTCACCGGGAGAAAGTTTCACAAAAACATGGCGCGTCAAAAATATCGGCACCTGCACCTGGACGACAGGCTATACACTCATATTTAATGGCGGCTCACAAATGGGCGGCGTATCCCCCACACTGCTCACCGGCAATGTTTCCCCCGGCGAAACAATAGATATTTCTGTAAATCTCGCCGCTCCCGCCACAACCGGAGATTACCTAGGAAATTGGCAAATCCAAAACGATTCTGGTGAACTTTTTGCCAAAATTTATGTCCTCATCCAAGTCGGCACCCCCTGCTTTGCTGTTACCAGTGTAAATCTCTCTGTTTCCGGCTCTTGTGGTCATTTTGTCATCACCGCACATATCACAACCAACGGTGCGGGTGAAGTCACCTATAAATGGAAGCGAAGCGATGGAGGCATTGACACCACCAACCACCCCACATTGATATACACATCGGCTGGAACACAATCTGTCAGCACCGATTGGCACCTTAACGCGGCAGGTTCCCATTGGATGGATATTTATATAGACGCTCCCAACCATCAACAATTTGGACGCGCTGATTTCAGTTGTCCATAATTTTGTTGTGTGATGAAGAGACCGCTTCGCGCGCGTTTTAGGCTGGATTCCGTTAAACAAGCAATTTTTGTACACCTCACGCGGATTTTTCCTCCTGACACAATTTCTAAAAAAACAAAATGACAAAAAAACTCTACCCCCTCACCTTCACCCCTATCTTCAAAGATTATATTTGGGGAGGACGCAATCTCGAAAATTTAGGTAGAACCCTCCCCGCCGAAGGCATTATCGCCGAAAGCTGGGATATTGCCGCGCATAAAGACGGTGTTTCAACCGTAAATAATGGTGCTTTTGCAGGCTACACGCTTGTAGAACTCCAAAATGAACTAGGGCTAGATTTAATCGGGCGTAATAACTCTTGGGCGCAAGAACGCGGCAAATTCCCCTTGCTCATTAAATTGCTTGATGCAAATCGCCCGCTTTCGGTGCAGGTGCATCCCAACGATGAATATGCACTTGCCAACGAAGGCAACGAACTTGGCAAAACCGAAATGTGGGTTGTCCTTCATGCCCTCAAAGGCGCAGAATTGATTTTAGGTGTAAAAGCAGGCACAACACCCCAAAAGTTTCGCACCGGCATAGAAAACGGAAACCTTGAACCCTACCTGCACCATCTCCCTGTCAAAACAGGCGACCACGTCTGCGTTCCTGCAGGCACACTCCATGCGATTATGGATGGAATCATCATCGCCGAAATTCAGCAAAACGCCAACACCACTTACCGCGTTTACGATTGGAATCGCGTCGGCGCAGACGGTCATCCGCGCCCCTTACATATAGACAAAGCCCTCGATGTCATCAACTTTACACAAATTGAACCTAGCATATCTCCTCCAATCTTAATTTCAGATATTAAAGGGATTCGTCGTTCAACGCTATGTGCAAACTCTTATTTTATTACCGAAAAAATCGAGATGGATACAGGTGCCAACTATAACGGGCTTTGCTCCGGAAAAACATTAGAAATTTGGGGCGTAATAGACGGGCAAGCTATCATTAACGGCGTAAAACTTAACGCGGTTCAATTTTCTCTTCTGCCCGCCGCGTTGGGGGAGTTTAGCGTTAGCGCAAAAACAAAAACCACATTTTTGCGTACTTACGTGGGGGAAAAAGACAATACAGTTTCAAGGTAGTTGCTCAAAATGTCGGCGATGCATTGCACCTTAGAGATGTCTTGCGCCACCAACATTTTAAACAATTACGATAAAACCGTCTCTTTCCAAAGAAGTATTTACTCAAAAATTTGTCTGACAACTTATTGACAACCTCCCCAAATTTTGCTAAACTATAAGAAGTTGTCAGACAACTTGCTCTATACTCACTAAATTATAAAAAGAGAAAAATATGCCTACCCTTCTTATAAAGAACGCAACTATCCTCGTAACTATGGATGACCGCCAACGCGAAATCGCGGATGGTGGTCTTTTTATTCGGGACGGATTTATAGAGCAAGTCGGTGCGACCGCCGAACTGCCTCAAACCGCCGATGAAATTCTTGATTTAAGCGGACACGTCCTTTTGCCCGGCTTGGTCAATACCCATCACCATTTTTACCAAACCCTCACCCGCGTTGTCCCCCCCGCGCAGGACGCGAATCTTTTCACATGGCTCAAAACCCTCTATCCGATTTGGGCGCGATTCACCCCCGAAGATATTTTCATC
>CAZERH010000371.1:0-2399 GCA_964515535.1 uncultured Anaerolineaceae bacterium | reverse complement strand
AGACCTGTCTGGTTTAGACCCGCAAGTTATTTAATTCCCACTCCTAAGCCGTCCGCGAAGCATAGAAGCGATTTGTTTGATTTCGGATACTTTCAACACCCATACGCCCAAAAGATAGACGATTCCCCCAATTACGAGACCACCCAATGCGGATAGCCACGCAACAGACGCGATTTGAGTTTGCGTCCACCAAATGAGCGCGATGCCCATCCCCAACGCGGAGAGGGATGCCTTCCCAAAACCGTGTACGATGCTTTTTCCGTTAATGCCCTTTAAGCGTTTGCGCATTAAAATCATCAACAAGACCATTTCCAGCGCGGTCGCAAGGGAGTTGGCGAGAGCTAAACCGCCGTGTGGCATCCAGCCGATTTTTTCGAAAAGATTCGCAAAAAGGATGCTAAAAACGACATTCAGACTCATCGCACCCATTCCGACCAAAACGGGGGTTTTTGTATCGTGCAAAGCGTAAAAAGCGCGCGCCAAAATTTCCATCACAGAGTGACCGACCAGCCCGACTGCGTACCAAAGCAATGCCCACGCGACCAATTCTGTGGAGTGCGCATCAAATTCCCCGCGTTGATAGAGCAAAGTGACGAGCGGGACGCGCAAAATAATTAATCCCACCGATGCCGGAATAGAAAGTAGCAAAACCCCGCGAATGGTTGCCGAAAGCGAGTGGCGCACTTCATCAATTTTCCCTAGGGCATATTGCGCCGAAAACGTGGGCATTGCCGCGGTAGCAATAGATTGTGCAATCGCGATTTGTGCCATTAGCATGAGTGCAAAAGCATATTCGATTCCCACCACCGAGCCAGCGGGCATTTTTGAAGCCAGCCGGATATTTACCCAAAAATTAAGTTGAACCACCGCTACACCTAGTAAACGTGGTCCCATTAAGCGGAGAACTTCAAATACGTTCGCATCGTCAAACCCGAGGGTAAAAATATATGGCGTGTTTTTCATCACAGAGTGTACGGAGACGAGTTTTTGTTTTTTCTCTGTGTTCCTTGTGGTGAGTTTTAATAACGCCGGAATTTGCAATAAAAGATGAAATAATGCCCCAATTACTACGCCCCAAGCAAGACCGTAAACCCCCATTTTGGGTGTAAGCACCAATACTCCGAAAATCATCCCGAACTGATACATGGAGGGAGTCAGCGCGGGGATTAAGAAAATCTGATGCGAGTTTAGAATCCCCATTACCAGCCCGCTCAAGCCAAAAAGCACCGCGGAAAAAAGTTGAATGCGGAGCAAGCTAACAGTTAAATCAAATTGCTGGGGATTTGCAGAAAAGCCGGGGGCTAATGCGTAGCGAACGATTTGGGGGGCAAAAAATGCCGATAAAAGAGCAAGCAAGCTCAAAACAAGCGCGACCCAGTTTCCTATCGCACTGGCTAGTTTCCAGGCAGTTTTTTTTTTGTCTTTTGCTAGTAATCCCGTAAAAGTTGGGATAAAAGCCGATCCGAGCGCGCCGCCTGCGACGAGATTAAAGAGCGTTTCTGAAACGCGATTTGCGGCGATGAAGCTGTCTAATTCTGCACCCGCACCAAAAGTTTGGGCGACTAAAATTCGGCGTAATAGCCCGACAATTTGCCCGAAAGCGAAGGCGAGCATGACCGTTCCCGCGGCGCGGGCGATTTGACGATTGGCTTTAGAGGTCATTTACGCGGGGATTTCTGCAATGCACTCGATTTCAATTAGCGCATCAAGTGGATTGGTGCGAATCGCAATCGTTGAACGAGCAGGGCGATGCTTGCCGAAGGCCTTTGCATAAACGCCATTCATGCCCTGAAAATCGTCCATGCTTTTTAGGAAAACGGTTGTTTTGACGATGTTTTGGAGGGAAAGTCCCAGCCCTTCGAGAACGATGCTAAGATTTTTCAGGACGCGTTCGGTTTGTTCCTCGATGCTCGTGCCGATAAGTTGCATTGTTTCGGGGTCTAGGGGTGTTTGCCCGGAGCAGAAAATGAGATTTCCGGTTTGGATGGCTTGGGAGTAGGGTCCGATTGCGGCGGGCGCGCCCTCGACATTGTGTATTTGCATTATTTAATCTTCCTGAGTTTGATAATAACGAATTGCGTCTTTAATTTCTTGAGCGTCATTTTTCCCCAGCCCGTTGATGAAAACAGGTTGCGAACCACCAGATGTTTCGATGGTTAAGTCGGAAAAAAACATGCGGGTTTTCAGTTTTACGGAAGCAATTTTTTCGTAAGTAATAATTTCTTCGTCCGAGCCGAAAAGGCGGCGTTTGATGAAGTGAATGCCATCACCGGCAACAGTCATTTCGTCCGGGAAGATGAAGTTTCCATTAGTAAATCGGTTGGATTTATAGTATTTATCCATTTTTGGCTCCTTGTTTTGAGAGACGAAAAACAATCGAGAACAGTATAGCATAATCT
>CAZERH010000370.1:0-2424 GCA_964515535.1 uncultured Anaerolineaceae bacterium | reverse complement strand
TCGGGACGCGAAAGTAATTGACGGATGGTCTCGTTCATAAATATCGATTTATCAACGAGGAGATTGCTGAGTTTTGGAGCTTCTGAAATATAGGGACTGCCCTCTCCGTTTAAATATGCCCCCGCGATGCCAGTGATTTTTTCGCTTTGATACTCTTTTCCAATCCACTTTAGGGCTTGGGGTAAATAATTGGATGGGAGAATTTCATCATCGTCTATGGCAATGATGATTTCTGCGCCCTGCATGGCAGGAATCAGGAGTTGCAGATTGCGGACTGTCGCGTAGCCGCGCATCGAGCCGATAGGTAAATCTACGCCTTGAGAGAGGAGTTTTTGGTGGAGGGTTTGCGCTGTTTGAATATCGGCGAGATGCAGATTGAGTTTTTGGGCATAGGGGGCAATAATCTGCCGCACACGCGCACTTGCTTGGGGGGCGTATTCGGCTTGGGTCGTTGAGACGAGGATTAGCGCGGTGAAGTTGGAGACAGAATCCTGTTTACAGAGGCTATCAAGCAGAAACGCGAGCGTCCCGTCTTCATCCAGTGGAGTCGGATGATCGTAGATGCCCGCGTCCGCATCGCCCCAGTAGGTCGGGATGACTATCCAAATCGAATTATTCGGAAAGCCAAAGCGTTTCATAGGGGGCAATTTCGATTTCTAGCTTTCGCTCGGTGAGGGGGAAATCTTTTTTGTTGATGATGTCGGTGAGCGAGGGGCTATCCCAAGCCAAATCGAGTGTGATTTTTTGGCGTTGGCGAGAGGTATTGGTGAGGCAGAGGGCGCGCGTTTTGCCATCGCGGGAGGTGCGAAGGAGGGCAAAAACGGCGGGATGCAAGGTGAGGATTTCTTGCGCGCCGTAGGGGTGAAAGGCGGGGTTGCTCATGCGGGCTTGGAGCAGTTTTTTGTAGCCGAAAAAAACGTGATGGCGCAGTGAAGTGGGGTCATCCAACTCGGATTCGATTTGGGCGCGCTGGACTTTTTGGCGATTGATGGTGCGATGCCGACCGGTTTGCTCTACGCCTTCTGTCCAATTTTGCGAGCCAAATAAACTATGGAAATAAATACCCGGCACGCCGCGCAAGGCAAGCATAATCGCTTGGGTGGCTAAAAATCGTTTGGCGATTAATTCGGCGTTTTGTTCGGGAGAATTGGGGTTACGCAAAGCATCGAGATAATTGATATTGAGTTCGTCCAGACGGTCTATGCCTTTTTTGATTTCATCGGGGTCGCTAAGGGCATCCAGATAATTGATATTTAATTCGTAGGGACTTTGAGAGCCGTCTTCGTTGCTTTTATAGGAAACGAATCCGCCCAGCGATTGGGTGCGCGCCGCGAGATCGCTTAAATCTTCGAGGGAAAGGATATTTTTGACGGGGAGCATTCCGATTCCGTCATGCGCGGCGAGGAAGTTGAAAAAGGTGGCTTGGTCGGAGGGGAGGTCGAGCGTTGCCGCCCACTCGGAAAGGATGCGGACATCGGCGTTGTGGAAGGCGTGCAAAGTGAGCAGGGGGAGCGCAAAATTGTAGACCATTTGCGCTTCGTTCGTGCCATCGCCAAAATAGGCGATATTATCTTTATGCGGGACATTGGTCTCGGTGATGATGACGACATTCGGGGCGACAATATCCAGCACGGTACGCATCACCTGCACAATGCGGTGAGTCTGCGGGGAGTTGATGCAAGTCGTGCCGATTTCCTTCCAAACGAAGGTGACGGCATCCAAGCGGATAAATTCTGCGCCGTGTGCGGCGTAAAAGAGCAAAATATCGGCAACTTCGAGAAGCACATCGGGATTGGCAAAATTCAGGTCTACCTGATCTGCGCTAAAGGTCGTCCAAACGTATTTTGTCCCGCTCATCGTTTCAAAGGGAGTCAGTACCGGCGTGGCGCGGGGACGAAAAACGCGCGTCAGATCGGTCTCCGGGTCTACAACCGTGAAAAAGTTCTCGAATTTCGGATCGCCTTTGAGAAATCCCTGAAATGCCGCGCTTTGAGTGGATGTGTGATTGACGACCGCATCGAACATCATGCGGAAATTCTCACTGATATGCTCCACATCTTCCCATTTCCCAAAATCGGGATTGACGCGCCGATAATCAATTACCGAAAAACCGTCATCCGAAGAGTAGGGGTAAAAAGGCAAAATATGTACGGTGCTGATGACATCATCGATATATTTTTTCAAAAAATCTGCCAAAGTTTTTAGCGGAGCTTCGCCATCTTCTTGCACCATATCGCCGTAGGTGATCAGAATCGCATCCCGCTCGCTGACTTTTTCCGCCGAGGAAGAATTTTGCAATTCGGGATATTGCTCGCGGACTTTATAGAGCAAATCCAAAAAGCGTTTTGTCAGTGCAGGCGCGTTTTCTTCTCCGTAGAGAAAAGCAAGGTGGTCGAATAATTTTTTTTCTAAAGATTTCATAGA
>CAZERH010000369.1:0-2431 GCA_964515535.1 uncultured Anaerolineaceae bacterium | reverse complement strand
AAGGTGCGGATAAATAGCTTGAGACCAAATATAAGAGAAAATGTAATGAGGGATTGGATTTTTTTTTCTCCTATCGTGTATAATCAAAGCGAAGAATATAAGAAAACGGAGAAATATCATGCAAGAAAGTAGTGTATTGACTAACTTCTATAACCTCCCACCGGATGCACAACAGCAGGTTGCTGATTTTATTAGCTTTCTTCAAACGCGCTATCAACCAATTTCTAAGCCCACTAAACCAAAAATAAAATTAGCTGATGAAGAATTTATCGGTATGTGGCGAGATCGAAAAGACATGGAAGATAGTACCGCATGGGTGAGGAAAACACGCAGAACACATTGGAGACAAGCAGAATGAGGGAAATCATCATTGTTGATTCTGATATTCTCATTGATGCAAGTCGAGGAGAGTTTAATGCGATTTCTTATCTTGAGGAATTAGAGAGAAATTCGGACATTGCAGTTAGCGCAATTACAGAAATGGAATTATTAGTTGGTAGCCAAAACAAACGGGAATTACTGGTTACCGAAAAATTCTTAAATCGCCTTACAACTTTATTTCTAAACGAGCATATTTCGCAACTTACCATTGACTTGCTCAAAAAACATCACCTCAGTCATGGTTTGCTGATGGCAGACGGGATTATTGCCGCAACCGCTATTTCACTTCAATTTCCCCTCGTTTCAAAGAATCAACGCGATTATCGTTTTATCGAGGATTTGGATTTGATTCCGTACCCGTAATTTGCTCTTTACAGTTTCACTCACTTCCTGCTGATTTCTCCGCGATAAAATCCACCCGCAGACTCCCTGTCTCCCCCAAACCTATGGCTGGAAAAGCCAATTGGCTTCGTTATCGCTGTTGCCAAGAAACTATGAAGAAAAACCAAAACATCCTCCATTTTCTCGCCATCATCATTATACTGCGCGGTATGACTTTGCGTCTTCGCCACCTTTTCCTCGTTCCACCGGACGCGCCTTTTCGCCTCGGTGGTTTATTTTACGAGTTTTCGCAACAAATTATCGCCAATGGCTATGCGTTGCCAAAGCATATTCCCTATTATTCTCTCGACGGGCTTCCCTTCGCCTATCCACCGTTAGGATTTTATTTACAAGCTCTAATGATTGACCTTTTTTCGCCGCCGCTCTTCTGGACGGTCAATTGGCTTCCACCGCTACTTGCAACCCTTGCGTTACCAGCATATTATCGGCTTTTACGCCGCATAAGCCAAAATGAGATTTTTACATTGAGCGCACTGCTAGCCTTTGCCTTTATGCCCGCCGCTTTTGTCAATCAAATCGAGGCAGCCGGACTTGCCGAAGCCTGCGGAACGCTCACGCTCATCGGCTACGCCTATTTTTTGCTAGACGTAAATACGCGTCGCATCAACATCCTTTGGGCGGGGATTTTGCTTGCCGCAACAATAAGTGCCAGTCCGGGTAGTGCGATTGCTGCGGTGGTTTTTTCACTACTTTTCGTCACAAAAAAACTGATTGCCGCGTCACGACGAAAACGGAAACCACTTTTCATTAGGTTCGCGCTTGTTGGCGGGATCGGGCTACTTGCATCAGCTCCCTACTGGGTAAACACCGTAAGGTGGCACGGGATTGCTATTTTTATCGCCCCTATGTTGGGACAATTCAATCATCCCCAAAGTGGCTCGTTCTTAGCGGCTTTCCTACGCAACCTCTTCGCTTTCAACTACGCAGGCGGCGATTACGCCCTCATATGGAACGTCCTCATTCTTGCAGGGTTGCTTTACATTTTTTTTCAGGCAGAGTATTGCCTCCCATTGCTCTTTTTTTCCATTGCACTCATCCCGCGTGAAAGCAACTGGCTTATTGCCTTAATTACACCGCTCTTTGTTGCCAAAAGCGTTACAGAACTCATCCTCCCCTTGCTAAAAAAAAGGCTTCGGCAACCCGCTCCAAAACGACATTTGCTCTTTTTCGCTACACTTGGTGCAATTGCATTTTTTAGCATCAACATCAATGCGCTTACCGCAGTCAATGCGCTCATAGCCGATGAAAGTTGGCAAATCAGCCCCGCCGAAGTGCGTGCGTTCACCGCACTGCAAAAGGAACTGCCGCCTCAAGCCAAAGTGGTCGTGCTAGGCAACGAGGCTTGGCGCGAATGGGCACCGCAACTTTTACAGCATGAAGTGATTAACGAAATTTACGGGCTGGAATGGCAACCGGGGGAATTTGTTCAAGTTATTTCTCTCAATGCTACATTACAAAAACAAGGTCTTTCGCAAACAAGCCTACAACAATTACAGGCATACAGCGGTATGAGCAGTTTTTATATTCTCCGCCCCTCCGATTCTGTATTACCCTTGACTGCCGAAAACGCTAGTTTACTCTTTCTCGCTGAAAACGATATGTTGCGGTTAGAAAAACTACGCATTGAAGAAAAATAAACCAACTTTTA
>CAZERH010000368.1:0-2436 GCA_964515535.1 uncultured Anaerolineaceae bacterium | reverse complement strand
GTTAATATAACGTTCATTTCGTCAAGTGTCTCGCGCATAGCGGAAAGTAAGGTGCGTACATCCGCAGGAAAAATGCGCCCGATATTGCCAATTCGAAAACACGCCGCTTTGCTAACTTTTCCCGGATAAATCACCTGATTTCTTTCGTTAAGGCGGCTGTAAAATTCTTCAAAATCAAAGTTGGGGTGGGTGGGATAGTGGAAGGAGGTGATGATATAGCCCCGCTTTTCCGGATTCAGATATTCGCGCAGACCCATTGCGCGTGTGCCATTAATGAGCGTTTCGTAATTGGATTTGTACCTGCGTGCGCGACCCTCGACTTTGCCCTCGTCCCATAGCTCCAAAAGAGCCTGATGAAAAGCGAGCAAAGCGTGTGTCGGCGGCGTAAAGCGGAATTGCCCGTTTTTCTCTAATCCCTGCCATTGTGCGAGTATGTTGAGACTAAGACTGCGCGCGTATCCCTCGCTGGCGAGTAGAGTCTCTTTCTTTGCCAAAATCAGTGAAAAACCCGGGACTCCCTCGATACATTTATTTGCCGAAGAAACCATATAGTCGATTTCACACTCGGCTAAATTGAAAGGGATTGCGCCAAAACTGCTCATGGCGTCTACGAAATAGATTTTCCCAAATTGTTTGACAACTTCTCCAATCTCTTTGATGGGATTGATGATTCCGGTTGTAGTTTCGCAATGAATTACCGCAACGTTGGTAATCGCCTCATCCGCCGTCAGCGTGGACTCAATCTCCGCTAAATCAGGCGTGCTGTCCTCCGGATAGACTAAGGTTGCCACGTCAATATGGAGCGTCTTGGCAATCAACGCGATTCGCCGTCCGTACGCTCCGTTAACGATAACCAGCAACTTCCCGTCCGGTGGCACAGTAGATGAAACCACAGCTTCGAGACCAAAAGTTCCACTCCCCTGCATGATGATGGACTCGTAGTCTCCTTTAGGGACTTGAGCAATTTCCAATAACCGATTGCGAATATCTTTTACCATTTCGATAAAAGTGTAATCGCGAGACCCCAAATCGCTTAACATCGCCTGCTTTACGCTTTGGCTGGTCGTTAAGGGACCAGGGGTAAATAAGATTTTGTCCTTCCAATTAGGGATTGCGGGATTAGTTTTCATGCTTCTCCTTGAATTAGTTTTCTAGCCACATGACAGTTTAAGGATTTTATGTTTTTGCCTCACGCAAAGGCGTAAAAACGCAAAGTTTTAAAGCTTTTCTTAGCGACTTTGCGCCTTCGCGAAGCATGCCCTTTGGATATCGCGTGAGGTTGGGTAGACATTTTTTCAAAAGTGTCGTGTGGTTAGTTAGATTTAGATTTTTTAACTACTCTAAGGGGGCAACTTCTGTCATAAAACAGAAGCGGTCGCCTCGATAAAGATCCCGTCCATATTCAAAAGGGACGTCTTTGTCGTCGAAGGTCACGCGTTGTTCTAGCATTAAGGGTGCACCAGATTCAATTTCCAGCAATTCTGCTTCATAATCTGTCGCAGAAACCGCCTCCAAACTTTGATGGGAATAATGCGGGAGAATCCCATATTCACTTTCTAAGACCTCATAAACCGAACGCTTCTCCAAATTGAAAGATTCTAAATTCAAAAAACGGTTCAGCGGCATTGTGCAAGCTTCTAATAAAACGATTTCCTGATTAAGAAGACGCAAGCGTTGAAAATAATAAACGGGTGAAGAATCCGGAATTTCTAACTTTCGGGCAATTGACGCCTCTGCTTCTCTCCGTTCAAAAAGAATCAAACGTGAGTTAATCTGATTCCCATGCTTACCCATATTTTGGGTAAATGGGACCAGTTTATCCGCCTGCCGTTTGATTTTGGGTTGCGCGATATAGGTTCCATCCCCCGGACGGCGCATCAGCAAACCTTTATTATCAAGCACACGTAAAGCCGCTCGCACAGTCATCCGGCTGACTTTTAACGTTTTACTCAACTCCCGCTCAGAGGGGAGGCGTTCGCCCGGTGCGAGTTCTCCCATTGCGATTCTCTCAAGTAAGTTTTCGGAAATTTGAATGTAAGCGGGAAGAATCATTTTTTATGAGGTGTTTCTAGGATGAAAAAACGGCTATATTTTGAGTGTTGCATCAGGAATGGTATAGACCGTTCCTGCGTGATGAAAAGATAACATAGTGATATTCGGCTGTCAAGTGTATTTGCACGAGATGGGTAGCCTTAGTTCTGTTGCCCTTCCCACCAAATAACCTTCAGGGCGCAAAAATGACCGATTGAGTTGATTCCGATTTTGCTTGATCCTTTACGACAATCTTGTATCCCCTACTGGAGTGTAAAAAACTGCTTGATTGCATAAATCTCTATCTCTGCGAAAATAGCGGGATTGGCAAAAGTGTTGCTAAGAATATCCCAAAAAGTACTCAGTTGATTGGAAATCGGGAATCGGGGGTTGGGAAATACGCCC
>CAZERH010000367.1:0-2446 GCA_964515535.1 uncultured Anaerolineaceae bacterium | reverse complement strand
TGGGAACCAACTTTTTGATACCATAGCTTGACTTTCATTTCCGTAGATGGTAGACTGGTCTTAGACTGGTCTAAATAAAAGGAATTCTATTATGACAACAACGGTTGGCGTTTATCAAGCAAAAACAAATTTCGCTCAACTTGTTGAGCGTGCCGCAAAGGGAGAGAGAATCACAATTACCAAATACGGGGTTCCTGTTGCGGTGATGTCCCCTGCCGAGACAAAGTCTACGCGCCCTACAGCAGAAATCATTAACGACATAAAAACATTTCGCCGTTCCTTACGCTTGGAAGGAAATTTGCATGAAATGATAGAAGAAGGACGTGCCTAATGGCTTTTTTTGTGTTGGATACTTCGGTCACAATGGCATGGTGTTTTGAAGACGAGAGCAATCCTTATGCCGATGCGGTCTTAGAAAAACTCGCGGAAAACATCGCTTTAGTGCCGGAAATTTGGCTTTTAGAAGTGAGTAACGTGATGGTTACTGCCGAGCGCAGAAAAAGGATGACCAAAGCCGATAGCGTACGCTTTCAAGAACTATTAAAGGAATTATCTATCCAAGTTGAAAATTCTACTCAACAACGCATCTTTGGAGAAAATTTAGATTTAGCTCGTGAACAAAAGTTGTCAACTTACGATGCTTCTTATTTAGACCTTGCTATGCGCGCCGGATGTCCTATCGCAACGTTAGATGAGGCTTTAAAACAATCTGCAAAGCGTTGTGGGGTTGAGATTTATCTGGAATAAAGCCCTTTCTTTCAAAAATTACAAAAACCCTTCCAAGACGCAGTTATCTTGGAAGGGTTTTGCTTTTTATGTAGAAAACTTGTAAGATGAATATATCAAACACAAAACGGTTTTCCAAAAAAGGAGTAGAAAGCTATGATTGATAACAGTATGTACTCAACATTTGGCATTGTTGCCGTCTCACTGTGCCTTGGCTTGGTTATCACCATCGCCGCTATTGCCATTCCAATTGTTATCATACGCAAGAAGCGTAAGCAGGCTGAAGAACTGGTTGCCGTGGGCACCCAAGGTGAGGCAAATATCCTGTTGATGACCGATACCGGGATGCGCATCAATGGCGATCCGCGCGTGACCCTTGAACTGGAGATTACCATGCCAATGCGTCCGCCCTATAAGGTGACTAAGACCATGGTCGTACCGATGATACGCCTGTCCCAGGTTCAGGTCGGTGAGGTGGTGGGCGTGATGGTTGATATGTCCGATCCCACCAATCCCGACAAGGTGGGGTTGCTACTGAGGTAATATAGCCTGTCTTTCAAAGATGATTTTTTAAGATAAAAGGAGCAACTTCTGAGAGGGCAAGTAATTGACCCGGTCCCGTCATATAAGGTGACTGGTATTTTTAACCTTTAAGATAGAATCAAAAAGCCTTCCAAAATTATCCTCGTCTTGGGAGGCTTTTGCTTTTTGTAGAGGAAACCAGTAAGATAAAGTATCCCCCCAAAAAAGGAGCTTCCCATGCCCAAAATCACCTTCAACGGTAAAACCTACAAACACCTCGCCGAGATGCCCGCATCCGAGCGGCAGGCTTATGAGCAATTGATGGTGCATTTCAAAGATGAAAATCAGGATGGCATCCCTGATATTTTTCAGGGGGACGTGGTCAGTAATATCGTCCAAGCTATTTCCAGTACCAACATCGTTGTGGACGGGAAGCAAGTCAGCGGGTTTGGGGGGGTGACGCAGGCGCAACGTCTGCAACTTGAAAAGGGGCTAGGTATGCTTCAAAAAATGGGGATTATGTCAGAAATACCGAATTTGGGTGGCGGTATTCACCCCTCCCATCCGGAAGCAATGCCGGTTTGGGACGATGCTAAAATCCGTGCATCGAAGCCGCTCTTCCAGCAGACATCTGCCATTCATGAGGATAGAGGGAATTCCCGTCTTATCATCATAGTTTTGGTTCTCGTCAGCTTGCTTGTTTGCGGGGCTGGGGTAATGGCTTATTTTCTTTTAGGGTAGATTTGCTCTCACGACTTGCAAACTAAAGTTTGCGGTGGTACACTTTCTTAGAAAAAGGATTATATATGGCTATAGATAATTCACCCAAAAAAGTAATTATCTACCAAGACGCAAGCGGAAAAGAGCCTTTTACGCGATGGTTGAAAAAACTTCGCGATCCAAGTTCTAGAAGGCGTATACTCAAACGCTTACATCGTATTGAAAGCGGTAATTATGGAGATAATAAAAGTGTTGGAAATGGTATACGCGAGTTACGTTTTTTCTTTGGAGCCGGTTATCGCGTTTACTTTGGAGAAGATGGAGATACTTTAGTCATTTTACTTTGCGGTGGTGATAAAGATAGCCAAAACCGTGATATTGAAAAAGCTAAAAATTATTGGAAGGAGTATAAAAATCATGCCTAAATACAGAACTCTTGAAGATGTAAGTACAGAATATTTTCGTGAACACCACGAAG
>CAZERH010000366.1:0-2454 GCA_964515535.1 uncultured Anaerolineaceae bacterium | reverse complement strand
CTAGTCATTTAAATTTAAACCCCGTAATTTTCTGTCGTTTAGTAAGAAATGTTATAGTGAACCCCAATGTCAAGATCCCCCGCTTTTGGCTCTGTAAATCAGACATAATTTTTGCTCAAGTTTCCTCGGGTAAGAATGGGTTATGTTTGATAAAATTGAAGCCATTAATAGAGGTAATTGTTGTGGATGAAATAAAGCGTTCGGATAAATCTGATAAATGAAAAACGATTATGAATAACAGTGAAAAAACGGTGAAACTTAAAACAAATACCGATGTCATAGCTAAGCCTTTAACCTTTTTTATTTTGCTTGGTGTACTTAAAGGGTATATTTCAAATTCGTTGTGTTTTCTTGTGTCTGCGAAATTAGGTTTTAGGAAATATCTAAAGGATTTTACAATAGACTTACCAAAGGATTTTATCAACGAATATGCTTTTATCGCTTGGCTTTATGTGAAATTATCAAGAAAGATAGGAAAGGAAAAAGCATTTGAAGTATTAAGAGCCTCAGTTCTTACAACAGGAATTGCTATTCAACAAGCAAATTTCAGAAATGTAGAAGCTACGCGAAACTTCAACAATTTGATACTTTTTCAGAAACGGGCAAAAGATAACGGAAGTACAAAACTAAACAGTATGGAAATAATTACTGAAAATAAAGATAAATATGAGTTTAGAGTAACAAGATGTACCTTTTACGAACTATTCAGTCTTCTTAATGTTCCTGAGTTGACAACGATATTTTGTTCAATTGACAATGCGATTTTCTCTTCATATCTTCCGGAAAAAATAGTTTTTCATAGAAATGGAATTAGAAATACAATTGCCGACGGAAATGGATATTGCGAATTTGTAATTGAGCAGAAAGATAAACAACCCAACCCCGCGTTAAGCTGACCCGCCTTCGGCTCTGATATGCGGCAAGATCTTTGCTTAATTTCTTTCGGATAAAATCGGGTTGCGTTTCCAAAATCAGCGGGCTAGGTTACGCCCTGTCATTTAAAGTATTCTTCAACCAAATCGCTATAATCTTCATCGGTATTTCTATCTAAAGTGGCAAAAAAATCATCCGATGTAGCAATTTTTCCCGCATAACTTTTTGCATAATCTTGCAAAAAAGAGTTGAAGGCTTTTTCCCCTATTCTTTCACGCAAATCTTCCAAAAAATAGCCCCCTCGATAATAAACCGCATTCGTATACTCGCGAAAATTGAAGCCGTCATAAATAGTCGTATTCACCCAACCTTTTGGCTTAAACCAATCCACCCGAAAATGCCACCACCACGCAACCGGATACGGATAAACGGTCTCGTAAAAAATCCGCTCGCTGTATAACGCCAACGACTCATCCAGCCAGGGTTCTAGCGCGTTATCGTTGCCCACCGCGCCAAACCACCACTGATGGGCAATTTCATGCACCGCCAGCAAAATGAGATTATTTTTAATTGTCCCGTCATATTCATCATAAAATTTTCTGCCCACAAAAATCAGCCCGTCATATTCCATCCCGTCATTTAGCTCGGTTTGCACAACGCTCAAACTCTCATGGGAAAAAGGCGCGTAGCGTTCGCTGAAGATATCAATCGCGCGGGATGATGCTTCGAGGAGCGCGGCACTTTCTTCTTCATAATTCGGATAATAGAAGGAAGTAACACGCGCGTTTCCACTTGTTTCCGTTTGTGAGCTTAAGTGCGACCCCACCGAAAAGACAAAAGCCCGTGCGGCAGGGTGTTTATATTGCACCCAATTATCATCTACGCGTTCTCCCTCCGCACTCGCGGCAACTACGAGATTATCCTCCACTTTCAGCGCAACATCAAAATCGGATATCTCATAAACCAGATGTTCCCCAACGCCGCTGGGCGTATAAAAAAGCCAGCCTTTTTCTACAGTATAGGGAGCAACGAAAGGATACCAATCCACGATGTTAATTTGGGAGGTGAGATAGCCAAAAACTTCATCGCTTCTTTTTGAGGGAATATCTAGGAAATAGCTAATTTCCAAAACAACCCCTTCATTGGGGGCTAAATTCGGCTCTAGGACAATTTCCAAACGCCCTCTCTCAAGAGTTGGCGTAATTTTTTCTCCGTTTAACTTAAAACTCTCTAAATGAAAAATGTTCGGGCGGCGATTTTGCTCCACAATTAGCACTAATTTATCTAACGCGATGCCCGTTTGGTTGGTGTAGACGATTTCCTCTTCTACATCGAGGATATGTTGGGCAAAATCCAACTCGGCGCGGAGGGTGTAAAGGGGGTGCGTTCTACCCATCCACGCGGGGGTGGGAGAGGGTGTTAGGGTTGGCGAAGGTGTTGGGGAGGGGGTAGATGTTGAGATCGCGCGCTCGGTGGCAGTAGATGTCGCGGGCAAAAACGCGGTGGAGGTCTCAGTTCCCAAGCCGGGGTGCGTGCGAATCGCTGTTGGCGAGGGCAGAGGCAGAGGGGACGCGCATCCGG
>CAZERH010000365.1:0-2467 GCA_964515535.1 uncultured Anaerolineaceae bacterium | reverse complement strand
TATTGGGCTTATAAAGCTTATCAGGGTGAATATGTTGAAATCCCCTTGATTACAAATTTTGTCAAAAATCAAGGCTGGGCATAAACTTAGGCTTGTTGAGAAAAGCCCGCACAATGTGCGGGCTTTTTTTATTTGTGACATAAAGCATCTTGATTTTCTTTTTTGGGTGTCACTAAAATCTTTTTTTAGGGTTTTTATACTTGGCATTCAGAAAAGATGTTATCCTATTATGGCAATGCTAAAGTCTGAAGACTTTAAAAAATCGTATTCAATTCGCAAAAGGAAAAAATATGACCTACAAAATTTCAGATGCTGATAAAGCAAAATTAGATGCTTTGGCTAATCCCAAAGTAATGCAAGTCATTAGCAACGCGGCTGATTTGATGAAACCGGCTAAAGTTGTTGTCTATGATGATTCTGTGGAAGATGTTGCCAAAGTTCGCCAAATGGCTCTTGATAATAACGAAGAGAAACATCTCGCTATGGAAGGTCATACCGTTCACTATGACGGATTTTTTGACCAAGGGCGTGATAAAGCCAACACCGCGACATTGCTCCCCGCCGGACAAAAATTAAGCCGTGGATTAAATGTAAAAGAACGCGAATCCGCTCTTGAAGAAGTGACCGGTTTTATGGATGGCATTATGGAAGGCAGAGAAATGATTGTTCGTTTCTTCTGCTTAGGACCAACAAACTCACGTTTTTCCATTAGCACTCTTCAAATTACCGATTCTTATTATGTTGCCCATAGCGAAGATATTTTATATCGCCAAGGTTACGAACAATTTAAACGTCTTGAAGATAAAAATGATTTCTTCTACTTCTTACATAGCGCAGGCGAACTCGGTGAAAATAACACCACCGTAAACGTAGATAAACGCCGCATTTATATTGACCCGCAAGAAAATCGCGTTTATTCCGTCAATAACCAATATGCCGGAAACTCCCTCGCTTGCAAAAAATTAGCTCTGCGTTTGGCAATTAATAAATCGAACCACGAAGATTGGCTCACCGAACACATGTTTATTTCTGCCTTCTATCCGCTAGACGAAAGCAGAAAGACTTATTTCTCCGGCGCATATCCCAGTGGATGCGGAAAGACCTCAACCGCCATGATCGAAGGCGCAACTATTGTCGGTGACGACATCACCTATATCCGTGAAGGCGCAGATGGTGAAATGCGCGGCGTAAATATCGAGCGCGGCGTATTCGGCATTATCCGTGATGTAAACGCGAAAGACGATCCCCTGATTTTCAAAGCCATCAACGAGCCGAAAGAAATGATTTTCAGCAATGTGTTGATTAATGACGGAAAACCCTACTGGCTCGGCATGGGCGATGATGTTGAAGTTCCCACCGAAGGCGTAAACTTCTCCGGTGAATGGAAAGAAGGCAAAGTAGACGCAAATGGCAAAGAGATTAAACTCTCGCATCCCAACGCCCGCTTCACCCTCCGCATTAGCGAATTGAAAAATGCAGACGAAAATTATGATAATCCCGATGGCGTAGCAATTGAAGGTATCTTCTACGGCGGACGCGATTCCGACACAAACGTCCCTGTGGCAGAAAGCCTCAGTTGGGAACACGGCGTATTTATCGGCGCAACCATCGAATCTGAAACCACAGCCACCACGCTCGGCGCAGTCGGAAAACGCGCCTCCAGCCCGATGGCAAATATGGATTTCGTCATCGTTCCCCTCTCACTCTACCTCAGCAATCACCTTAAATTCGGTAAAAAACTCAAAAAATGCCCCAGAGTTTTCGCCACAAACTACTTCCTCAAAGACGAAAACGGCAAATATATGAACGAAAAAACCGACAAACGTGTTTGGGCATTATGGGCAGAAGCTCGCGTACACGGCGAATACGAAGCCATCGAGACCCCCATCGGTCGCCTTCCGAAATACGCAGACCTTAAAGCCCTCTTTGACGGCGCATTTAACGACCGCAATTACACCCAAGAAGAATATGATGAGCAATTCAGCATCCGCACCGATAAATATCTCGCAAAACTGGATCGGATGGAAGAACTCTTCAGTAGCGAAGAAAATATGCCCGAAGAATTTTGGACAGTTCTCAAATCTCAACGTGCGGGATTAGAAGCCCTCGCCGAAAAATTTGGAAAAGCAGTCATCGCTCCCTCCGAATTAGCATAATTGGATGAATCCCCGCAACGCGCGTGATTTGGGCTTGATCCTGCCAAATTGACGTGGTGCGCGGAGAGAAGCAGTTTCCACATCGCCCCTGACAGATTCCGAAAATCTGTCAGGGGTTTTTATTCTCCCTCTTGACTTCCCCCTCCCCTACCCGTAAAATCAAAATACAACTTAAATAAAATCGGGGAGAGACTTAGATTTAGAAGTGCAACGCATCTTTGAGATGCAATGCACTTCTAAACCCAAGCACCGAAGGGGCAAGTTTGAATCGGCAGATTCAAGCGAAACTCTCAGGTAAAAGGACCCGATTT
>CAZERH010000364.1:0-2481 GCA_964515535.1 uncultured Anaerolineaceae bacterium | reverse complement strand
ACGAGCGGCAGAATCACATTTTGTAGAACGAATCCGCTTTGTGGGGCGCGTAGATTACGACCAGATGCCCGGTTATTTGCGGATGTGCGATGCCTTCGTAACCGCCTCCGTCTCGGAGGTGCATCCGCTCTCGGTGATCGAGGCGATGGGCGCGGGTTTGCCCATTCTCGGCATCCATTCGCCGGGCGTGGGGGATACGGTAGAGGATGGCTGTAGCGGTTATCTCAGCACCGAAAATCTGCCCGCCTTCACCGCCAAAATGACCCGTCTCTGCCTAGAAAACGATCGCCGCAAAAAGATGGGCGTCTCAGCCTACGAAGCCTCCTCCCGTTATAGCATCGAGCGCACAACCAAAATGATGATCGATTTATACGATGAGATCATCGAGAACACCCCCCCGCACGAAGACGGGCACGAACCATCATTAAGAAACATCATGGAACGGATTTTGCCATGAGCCATAATCAGGAAATCGGATACTGGGGCGAGAGCATCGCCGCCGAGTATTTGCAAAAGAAAGGCTATCTTTTTGTGGATCGGAACGTCCGTACACCCTACGGTGAAATTGACTTAATCATGCGCTTCAACGGATTGCTGGTTTTCATCGAGGTCAAAACGCGGACTTCAACCTGCTACGGATATCCTGAAGAATCGATTACCCCCAAAAAAGCGGATCACATTCTCAACTCCGCCGGGCATTATGCCGAAGAACACGGGATTGAAACTTGGCGCATCGACGCGGTTGCGGTGGTCGGCAAGCCGGAGGGCGGGGTTCCGAGCGTTACGCATTTTGAAGATGTGCTTTAGAGTTGGAAAGTTTGAAAGTTGGGATGTTGTAAAAATGTGAGACTACAAAAGTCTTAAAGACTTTTGTAGTCTGTATCGCCGCCGGGGACGGCGGCTGGGCGTGGTGGCAGAGTAACAGAGTGCAGAGATTAAGATGGGAGGAGAAAACGAAAAACACGAAAACCGAGGGCGTAGCTGAAGTTATCCGGGCTGAACCCGTTCCGATAGGCGCAACGAGCGTAGTCACGATCATTGAGCCACGCACCGCCACGCAAAACGCGCAAGTCGCCCTCTTTTGCACCAAGCGGGTTATTTACTTCTTCTTTTTCACGTTCGCTTTCATAGATGTCAGCTTGCCACAAGTCGGCACACCATTCCCAAACATTACCAATCATACCATCAGGTCCACCTTCCCAAGTACCATTTGGATAGATACCAATAGCAGATATGCTACCCAAAGAGCTTTCCGGCTCTGTATTATTGCATTTCTTTTCATCCCAAGTGTTTCCCCAAGACCAAAGTGAATTTTGGGGTCCTCGTGCAGACCTTTCCCATTGCGCCTCGGTGGGAAGGGCATAATTTGAGCCTGTTTCGACAGATAACCATTTAGTATAGGCTTCGGCTTCAAACCAAGTTACGCCCACAACGGGCAGGTTGGGAGCATCCCATTTTAGATTCCCCCAGAAAAAGGGTTGATTGCGCTTTTCCGCCGGACGACTTTTTAACCAATCTTCATAAATTTTACGATCATCTTTACCCTCTATCCAAGACAGGTCGCTGTCAAATTTTCCTGTACGCCATAGCCAGCCTATCTCGCTCCAAAAATTCTCTTTTTCATAGCCCTTTGCCTCGTAAAAGGCACGAAATTCAAGATTGGTAACAGGGTATTTGGCTACAGAAAACTCAGAAAGGGTTACTTGATGGGCAGGCTTTTCATCGCTAAAGACTGTTACCTTTTGCTTTTCGAGTAATTTCTCTTCTTCGGGGCTGGTGCCCATTTGAAAAATTCCAGCGGGGATTTTAATCATTATTGGCTTGAGCGGGTCTTTAATGCGCGGGTCACCAATCTCGCCAAGAGCCAAGCCCAATTTAGCACGAGAGGTTAAAGGAATAGCAGGCGGCGAAACTTCCAACACTTTTTGAACCTCTTGAGCTAGCTTCTGCACAGTTAATGCTTCTCGGCGAATAGGGAGCATATCGGCAAGAGAAAATCCAGCTAAACTTAAGGCGCGAGCGTGCCCTTTTTCACCTTCGCCCAAATTGGCAAGCAAGTTGATGAAGCGGTCAGCGCGGGTGGTGCCAGCAATAGAGAGGTAGCCTGCTGTGAGGCAAATAGATTCCTCCCACTGGTCATCCATAAAGCGGTTATTTTCGAGCAAAAAGGTTCTTTGCTCTTCCATATCCATTTCTTCACCTAAATAACGCCCTGAAAGATATTCCTGAAAAGTGGCGTGTGTGAAAAACCCATACCCTTCATCAACTGCTTCCAATAAGCCGCCCCGCTCGGCTGTATGACGCAAAAAGGTGCATGCTTTTTTTTCTGCTTCTGTTTGCTCTACGCCAAATTTTTGCCAAATCAGTTCAATTAAATCATTTTCCAGCATCGAGGTACTGCGTTCCTTTTCCAAACCAAAAGCGATCAAAGCCAAATAGTTCCGGCGTGTCTCCCAATCTATCCCGCCCCATTTTTCCAGC
>CAZERH010000363.1:0-2485 GCA_964515535.1 uncultured Anaerolineaceae bacterium | reverse complement strand
TCTTGCGCCGCGATGGTACGCGTGGATTATCTGAAACTTTTTGCCGATGAGCCTGAATATCTGGCAGAAGCCGAGCGGATATCCTCGATTACTTGGGAGTTTAGCGAATTTCTGGTCGATGGCTTAGGGATTGAAGATATTGAGGGCGTTTTGCAGAAAAAACAGACCTTTGCTTTCCATGATTCTTGTCATGGCTTAAGGATGTTAGGGATTAAAGAAGCTCCCCGAAAATTGGTCTCTAATATCAAAAATGCAGAAGTTATCCCGCTGGATGGAGCAGAAACCTGTTGCGGATTTGGCGGTCTGTTTAGTATCAAGATTCCTAATGTGAGTGGGGCAATTACCGCGAAGAAACTAAATTCCATTCAAAAAAATGAAGCGGATTGGATTTTGCTCGGTGATGTCTCCTGCATGACGAATATGAATACCGCACTGGAGAAAAAGGGAGAGCCGAAACGCGTCCGCCACTTCGCGGATGTTTTAGCGGAATCAATTTCAGGGTCACGCGCGAAGCGGGAGGAAAATCCGGATGGAGAATAGAGCGAATCAATTCATCCAATCTGCTGATAAAGCCTTAAACGATCCCGACATCCAAAAAGCGGTTGCTTATGGCACACGTTTGGGCTTTGAGAAAAGAATCTCTGCGATGTACGAATATGGCGAAGAACATGGCGAGGCATTGCGGGAGCAATCGGCGCAAATCAAACGCCGCACGCTGGAAAATTTGCCCGCCTTGCTCGAAAAAGCCGAGAAAAATTTGCTCAAAAATGGCTTCAAGGTTTTGTGGGCAAAAGATGCTGATGAAGCGAATCAACTGATTTTAGAAATTGCCGAAAGACATCAGGTTAAGCTCGCCGTGAAAAGCAAAAGCATGGCGACCGAAGAAACCGGCGTGAATAAAATGCTCGAAAAGGCGGGAATTGAAGTGGTGGAGACCGATTTGGGCGAGTTTATTGTGCAACTTGCCGAAGAACGCCCCAGCCATATTGTTGTGCCGATTGTGCATAAAACCAAAGAAAGTATTCAAAAAACGCTCGAAGAAAAAGCCGGAATGCCCCCCACAGATGACCCGCTGGCGATGACGCGTTTTGCGAGAGCCTATTTGCGAGAGAAATTTCTCAACGCCGATTTAGGCATTTCTGGCGCAAATTTTGTGATTGCAGAAACGGGTTCGATTGGCTTGGTAACGAACGAAGGTAACGGGCGTTTTGTGACCAGCCTGCCAAAAGTGCATATTGCGCTGGTCGGCATCGAAAAAATTGTCCCCACGCTCGAAGAATATGCCACACTCACCCAAGTTTTGCCCCGCAGTGCCACCGGACAAACGCTCACCGTTTATACCAACCTGATTAACGGACCCAAACGTCCCCACGAACGCGGCGGCGCGGAAGAAATCTATCTCATTTTTCTCGATAACGGGCGCAGTGAAATTTACCAAAGCGACTACGCCGAATCCCTCGCCTGCATCCGTTGCGGAGCCTGCCTAAACGCTTGTCCCGTCTACGATGTCACCGGCGGTCACGCCTACGGCTGGGTTTACCCCGGTCCCATCGGCTCGGTCATCACGCCCCTCCTGCAAGGTCTTGAAAACGCGCAAACGCTCCCCTACGCCTGCACTTTATGCGGCTTATGCAAAGACGTTTGCCCCGTAGAAATCGATTTGCCCCACCTTTTGCTTAATTTGCGAAAAGATGTCGTCAAAACGCAAAAGAAAAATTGGATTTGGGATACAGGAATCTCCGGCTGGGCGTGGATTATGCAACATCCCAAATTTTATCGTTGGGGAGGGAAGATAGCCGCGCGTGTTTTGGGCTTGCTTCCGTTAAAAGAGCTTCCTGCTCCCTTCAACGCCTGGACAGATCATCACACGCTCCCCGCCTTTGCCGAAAAATCCTTCACCGAACTTTGGGAAGAAAGTCAAGGAGGCAAAAATGGACAGTAGAACAGAGATTTTGCAAAAACTTTCGCAAAAAAAACCTTCTTTTGCCTTGAGCCGAGTAGAGCTAGAGTATAAACACGTTGTCCCCAATATCTCAGATTCCCTCGACGAACTGCTCGCCCGCTTTATCATAGAAGCAGAGAAACTAAGTTGCACAATTCATCAGGTAGCGAATGAAAAAGAAGCGATTGATGAAATCCTTGCCCTCGTAAAAGACGAGAAAACGGTTTTAGGCTGGAGCTTCGAGCAAATCGGATTACCCCATCTTGAAGAAACATTCGAGAAAAATGGCATTGATTTAGACGAAACGGAGAATTCCGAAGTTCGTTACGGCATCACCGGCGTAGAATCCGCGTTAGCCGCAACAGGAAGCATCGTCCTCGCCAGCGGCGCGGGGAAATCTCGCGCGGCTTCGTTGTTGCCCCAAATTCATATCGCCGTATTGCGTAGCAATCAAATCATCCAAGATTTAGAAAGCTGGGTTGCCCAAAAGCAAAATTTTCAGGATGTGAGTAATCTTTTCCTCATCTCCGGTCCCAGCAAAAC
>CAZERH010000362.1:0-2488 GCA_964515535.1 uncultured Anaerolineaceae bacterium | reverse complement strand
CCGGCTTTGAGCAAGAAAACGCGCTCAAGGTTATAAATCCGCTCGGCGGCTTTGAGAACATCATCGGGAGAGTATTCTACGCCGGTGGTGTAGGTCATCAATTGCGAGAGACGCACGGGCCAAATCATTCTATCTGAGTTGAAAACGTAGCGGACTGCCAAGAAAACACATAAACCGGCAGAATCAATTAGAGCAAAGGCATTCTGGAAACGAGCAACCAATTCCGCTTTGCCATCAGTGGTGTGCGGATCTTCTTTAACGGGCGTGCCGAAAACTTCTTCATAAGCCACGTCCCCTTCCATGTGGGATGCGCCTTTATTCGATGTCGCGTAGAGCAGACCCATCCCCTGTGCGCCGCGCGGGTCGTAGCCGGGGAATTCTTGTTTACGAGTGGTAATTGCCAATTCAGGATGCCCATATTTATCTGCCAAGCGGTAGCTTCCCTCCGCGAGTTCGTTTCCAAAGCCTTCGCGGTATGCCATCTTCTGCACCATCTCAATCATTGCGTCTTTATCGCCAAAGCGGAGCGGTTGCCCAATCTCATCTTCCGAAATAATCCCCTTCTCGTACATTTCCATCGCGGCGGCAATCGTCATGCCGGTTGAAATGGTATCTAAACCAAGTTCGTTGCACCAATAATTCGCTTTAAGAATGGCGGCGAGATCGTCCACGCCACAGCCGGAGCCAAAGGCGGAAATCGTCTCGTATTCGGGACCTTCGCCCTTCCCCGCGTATTTGCCCTCGGTGACTTCGGTCAAGCGTCCGCACGCGATCGGGCAACGGTAGCAAGCCTTGGGGCGAATCAGATATTTCTCGGTCAGTGTGGATCCGTCAATCGAGTCCGTCCCTTCAAATTGTCCCGTTTGCCAGTTGCGGGTCGGGAAAATCCCCAATTCGTTGGTCACTTGCGGCACATACGCCGTCCCGTATTCTCGCAAAGACGAACCGGCTTTCATATCTGCGCCGACTTCTCTGGCGATTTTCAAACTCAAATCTCGCATCGCTTTATCATCGGCGAAGGCGGGATTTTTCTTCCCGTAGGCAACCACGCCTTTCAGATTTTTACTGCCCATGACTGCGCCGACACCGGATCGCGCCGCGGCGCGGTCTTTATCGTTCATGATTGCCGCCATCAGCACCAGATTCTCTCCGGCGGGACCGATGCAAGCGACCCTAGCTCTGGGGTTGGTTGCCGACAAAAGGGCATCGGTTGTGGTAGGCACATCTTGCCCCCAAAGATGCTCCGCCGAGCGAAGTTCGACTTCATCTTCATTCACCCACAAGTAGACGGGGTTCTCCGCCCGCCCCTCGAAGATGATCATGTCGAAGCCGGTGCGTTTCAGCCAAGTGGGGAAGTCGCCGCCGGAATTGGAGTGCGCCAGTGCGCCCGTCAGCGGGGATTTAGTGACAACCATATAGCGATTCCCTGTTGGGGCTGTGGTCGCCGTGAGCGTACCTGTTGCGAAAATAAGTTTGTTTTCGGGGTCAAGTGGCTCAACCAGTGGGTCAACTTCATCCGTCAAATAGCGGATTGCCCATCCCCGCCCGCCGATATAATCTTTGGCGATTTGCGGGTCTACATCTTCGACAGAAGTTTTCAAATTGGTTAAATCTACGCGTAAGATTTTGCCATGCCATCCGTACATATTTTTATTCTCCTTTTTGCTCACCACGAAGGCACGAAGTTCACAAAGTTTTTCTCTGTGACCACAAAGAAATTCTTCGTGTCCCTTTGTGTCTTTGTGGTGAATTTATACTCTTTTTATCCTCCGGCGATTGCCGAAAAAGCCGTGACCGTATCTCCATCCTTTGGGATTGTTGAGAGCGGTACAGCCGCGCCGTTGAGCAGAATTACACTACTTTCATCCTGCGGGACATTAAACTTCACCATTAAATTGGATACGCTCGTTTCTTCCGAAATTTCAAGCACTATTTTATTCCCTTCTGCATTGGATGGCAATAATTTGCGATAAGTGGCTAGTAATTTGAGGGTAATTTGCATGGGGTGATTCTAACATAAAGGGAGAGGGATTTACTAACCGCAAATCCACGCTAATCTTCACTAATTTGATGAGGAGGCATCTTGCATATAGCGCATGTTTTACAGGGTATATGACAATGTATAAACTCCTAAATAAAATTATCAGCAAACAAAATGTGCCACTTGTCATAATATATGGTATATTTAATACCATATATGGCGACAAAATACGATTTGTTGATCCAAACAAATAAAAACATTTTCAATGTTGATGATTTGGTGGCTATTTGGCAATCAGTGAAGAGACGTGATGCCCTAGAGTCTGTCAAAGGATATATTCGACGCGAGAAAATTTTTAATCTTTATAAAGGAATTTATTCATTAAGCAAAGATTTTAACTATTTTGGGTTAGCCCAAAAACTATTTACGCCTTCTTATTTTTCTTATTATTTCGCATTGGCTTTACACGGTATCCTTTTTCAAAAATTTATCGATATTCACCTATGC
>CAZERH010000361.1:0-2492 GCA_964515535.1 uncultured Anaerolineaceae bacterium | reverse complement strand
GGCGTGTCTATCGAGCATTTTGGGTGCGCCGAGCAACTCTGGTCCAAGCATATTGCCGCGTAAATGACAAGCACCGCGATTCGAGGTCGCGTAGAGGAGACCTTGTCCCTGCATCCCGCGCGGGTCGTAAGCTGGGAATTCCAAGCCTTTGACTTGCATCGAAACTTCAGGCATCTCGTAGCGGGCAGAGAGGCGTTTTGAGCCATCTGCAATTTCATCCCCCAAACCGCGTCTATAGGCAATATCTTCAACGGTTTTCAATAATAAATCGGCGCGACCAAAAGCAAGCTCAGTATCTAATTTTCCTTTCTCTTCCAATTCCATTGCACAGGCAATTGTTGCGCCGCAAGAGATGGTATCCATGCCGAGACGGTTGCAGAGATAGTTGGCTGAGATTATCGTGTCGAAATCATCAATATCAAGGGAGGAGCCGAGCGCGTAGATGCTTTCGTATTCGGGTCCTTCGCCTTTTTCATCGCCAACACGGGTGACGCGTTTGCAACCAATCGGGCAACTCCAGCAAGCACCGCGTTTGATTAAGTATTCGTCTTTTAAGCGTTCACCTGAGATTTTAGCCGCGTTTTCAAACTCTCCGCGTTGAAAATTTCGGGAGGGAAATACACCGTACCAATTCATCAAATTGACCAACACGGAAGAACCGAATTCGGGCAAGGCTTCGGAAGTCCGCGGCGAGGCGGTGACCATTTTCCCCGCTTCGTAGTTGACGAACTTGTAGATGTCGGGGTTGGCAATATCCGGTTTATCTTTTCCGAGCGCACGGATTGCTTTTAGATTTTTCGATCCCATCACTGCGCCGACACCGCCGCGCCCATAAGAACGTCCTTTATCATCGGCTATAGAAGCAAAAAGAACTTTATTTTCACCGGCAGGTCCTATACTGACCGTAGCCGAACCACGCTTTTTGAGTGCTTCAACCGTATCAGGGATTTCCTTTCCCCATAACTCATCGGCAGGATGAATTTTTGCGCCCTCTGCTGAGATTTCCAACCAAACCGGTTTCGGGGAAATTCCTTTAATCACAAGCGCATCAAATCCCGCCCATTTGAGACGTACGCCAAATTGTGAGCCGGTATTAGAATCAAATATCGTTTTGGTTAAGGGAGAAAGGGTGCTAAGCGATGAGCGTCCGCCGGTGGGGACGTTAACGCCGGTCATCGCACCGTTGCAAAAAGCAAGGATATTCTCTTCGCCAAGCGGGTCTGTTTCAGGTGGCACTTCTGTGTACACCAGATATACGCCTAAACCTCGCCCACCCAGATATTTTTTGAGTATTTCCTCTTCAATTTCCTCTATTGAGATGCTACCGTCCGTCAAATTGACTCGCAGCATTTTTCTTGTCCAACCGTTCATTTTTATTTACTCCAATAATTATAACCACTCAGCGAGCCAGCCTCATTAATTGACTGAATAGTTGTTAATAATCTATGAATTACGAATTTGTTTGCCAAGTTCTCTTAAATGCCTTAATTCTTTCTCCGGCAAGGGAATTGGCGTGCTTAAATTATGTGCAAGATAATAAGTATATGCGGCATGTTCCAGCCGTTCTAAGGCAACCAACGCCTCTTCGAGGGTTTTCCCAACAGTGAGACTACCGTGATGGCTGAGGATAATCGCATCGTGGTCTTTTATAAAGTCTTGGATACTATTGGCAAGGTCTGGAGTGCCCGGTGTGCCGTATTCTGCAATGGGAACATCGCCGAGCGCAATCAGCACTTCGGGGAGATAATCTGTCGGGAAGGGCAACCCGGCTATCGTCAAGGCTGTGGCATAAGGCGGATGAGCGTGCAAAACCGCATTAATATCCGGTCGCTGGCGGAAGGCTTCCAGATGCATGTTAATTTCTGAGGTCGGCTTATAACCGGGCTTCCCAACCAACACTTCGCCTTTTTCGTTCACCACAATCGGGTCATCCGGCTCCATCGACATTTTATATAGTCCGCTGGGGGTGACTAAAATTCGAGATTCATCCAAACGAACCGAAAGATTTCCATCGCTTGAACGGATTAAACCCTGATTGGCAACAATCCGCGTCACACGGATTATTTCTTGGCGTAATTGATATTCACTAAAAACGGTCATCACTCTATTCCTTTTTTCATTTTTTTATACCGAGCATAAGCCTCATCCCAAGCCGATTTTTTCTTTGGGGCGTAACTCTCCACACCAAAGGAATTTTTCACGATTTCTCGACCTTCTGCCAACGAAGAAATTTCGCCCATTGCGATTGCCTGAACCAATATATTGCCAATTGCAGTTGCTTCGATAGGACCAGCGACAACATTTCGACCTGTGGCACCTGCCGTAAACTGATTAAGCAACTTGTTTTGTGTCCCACCACCAATAATGTGGATGGTGGAATAATGCTTTCCGGTCAGATGGTCAATTTGCTCGGCAACCCAACGATACTCTAAAGCCAGACTTTCCAAGATCGTGCGGATAATTGCCCCTTTGCTTTCCGGCACCTTCTGACC
>CAZERH010000360.1:0-2492 GCA_964515535.1 uncultured Anaerolineaceae bacterium | reverse complement strand
CGCACCCTCACGCCGGAAGATTTGAAAAAAATCCAAAAGCGGACGCGAAAAATCCTGAACGGAAAGCATGAATTTGTGAAACGAGTTCTTTCCGCCGATGAAGCGCACGAAATTTTCAAAGAACAGCCCTATAAATTAGAATTAATTGACGGGCTGGAAGCAGGTGGCGTGGACGAATACGGAGAGAAGCTCGAAGGCGCAGTAGAAATCTCCACCTATACTCACGATACTTTCGTGGACTTGTGCCGAGGTCCGCATGTGGAGAATACGAGTCAAATTAATCCCAAAGCGGTTAAGCTCATGTCCATCGCGGGCGCATATTGGCGCGGGGATGAAAATAATCCCATGCTTCAGCGCATCTACGGGACGGCGTGGAATAGCAAAGAAGAATTACATGATTATCTCTGGCGACTTGAAGAAGCGAAGAAGCGCGATCATCGCAAACTCGGCAAAGAATTGGATATTTTCACCTTTGACGAGGAGGTTGGTCCCGGTCTCCCGCTTTGGTTACCGAATGGTGCGGTGATCATCGAGGAGTTGGAGCAGTTAGCCAAGCAAATGGAACGCGAAGCAGGCTACAAACAAGTCCGCTCCCCGCATCTGACAAAAGAAAATCTCTTCATCCGCAGTGGACATCTCCCCTATTATGCCGAGAGCATGTATCCGCCAATGGAGATGGAAGGGACGAATTATTACATCAAGCCGATGAACTGCCCGATGCACCACAAAATCTTTGCCGCCCGCCCGCGCAGTTACCGCGATCTGCCCCTCCGCTTATCGGAATATGGCACTTGCTATCGCTACGAAAAAAGCGGTGAACTCTTCGGGCTGATGCGCGTCCGCTCGATGCAGATGAATGACGCTCATATCTACTGCGCCGAAGAGCAATTTGAAGAAGAATTTATGGCGGTGATTGACCTGTATTTGAAGTATTTCGAGATTTTTGGCATCGAAAAATACGTTATGCGTTTTAGCACACATTCAAAAGAAGGTCTCGGCAAAAAATATATTGATAACGAGCGACTCTGGCTCAAAACCGAAGATATGGTGCGCCAAGCAATGCAAAACGGCGGCGTGCGCTATGTGGAAGTGGAAGACGAAGCCGCATTTTACGGACCGAAAATTGATGTGCAAGTTTGGAGCGCAATTGGCAAAGAATTCACGCTGGCAACCAACCAAGTGGATTTCGCCGTCCCGCCCAAATTTGATTTGAAATTCGTCAATTCAAAAGGCGAGGACGAAATCCCGCTCTGCATTCATCGTGCGCCCCTCAGCACCCACGAGCGGATGATCGGTTTCCTCATCGAGCATTATGCGGGCGCATTCCCCGTCTGGATTTCGCCCGTGCAAGCGCAGATCATCCCGATCACGGACGCGCATTTCGACTACGCACACGAAGTAAAACGCAAACTGATCCACGCCGGTATCCGTGTTGAAGTTGCAGACGATAATTCGCGCATGAATGCCAAAATCCGCAAGGCGCAGAAGAAGAAAATCCCTTATATGCTCGTTGTTGGGGATAAAGAAATGGAAGCCGGAACAGTTGCCCTCCGTATGCGAAATGGAGAAGATCGCGGTGCGATCCCGGTAGATGATTTCATCGCTCTCACAAAGAAAGTGATTTCAGCGCGTTCTTCAGAACTTGAAGCGTAACGAACGTGATTTGGGCTTAGTCTCGTTAAATAAAAACCTGTCTGATCTCGAAGACCAGACAGGTTTTTTCTTTAGAAAAAGGGCATTATTATTTTCCTGTATCATTCCATGGTGGTTGTAAGATAGAAATCAGATTGTCTTCTAATCCCGCGGCAAGATTTACAGGAATGCCTTTGTACGCTACTTCATTTTTTTGAGGAGCGAAAACAAAAATTTTTATTTCTTCCCCTCGCTCTAAAATAGTCTTAATTTTTTTGTTGTTTTTTATATTTGTACTTTGTGATGAACCCGGATTTGCATACCCATATAGCCGTTGACTTAAAGAGCGAATAGTTTTGCCTATATACAAAACTTTCTCATCAATAACGAAAGCGTACAGTACTTGTTTTGATGAAGCGTATTTTGTCAGTTTGTTTTTAATTTTCTCTCCGCCCAGCTCCCAGATACCCACGTCTTCAAACCCAAGATTTAGCAAGGCTTGGATGGATGAAGACTTTTTGGATTGTTCTTGTTTTTTCTCAGCAGGGTGGTTGTTTGAGGCTAAGAAAAATAATTTTCCTCTACCTTCCTTTTTCCAACTTAAAAATCCTTCGGAAACTAATTTTGCGGTGAGTTTATAAACCTGTTGATGAGTCTTTATGCCTGTGATTTTTAGAATATCAGAATTGGTGGCCTGCACAATAGTCCCACTTAAGAATAAGCCACGAATCTTATCAATGTTTTTCACAAGAAGCTCCTCTTTGATGCAAATTATTGGAACACACGTTGTCTGTTTTTATATATGATACGTCTTATGTGGAATAGGAAACCAGTAAATACGGGAGAAATCGCTAAAATCG
>CAZERH010000359.1:0-2515 GCA_964515535.1 uncultured Anaerolineaceae bacterium | reverse complement strand
ATCAAATCTCTCCTAGCTCTTCTCCAATCTAAGCGCGGTGAAATGAAAAAAAGCCGTTTTAAGATTTGGTTGCGAGCTTTTCTTCTCGTCCAATTCTCTTTTTTTTTCAGCATTCTCTTATTCCGCGATATTGCAGAGGGATATTTTAGTTGGGAGTGGGTCGCACTCACGACACTTTTCTTTATCCCCATTGGCTTTTGGATAAGCCGTCTTGTGCCTATGCGGGCAGATCTTGAAGAGCAAGCGGTGATACTTTCTATAGATAAAATTTACCTTATTCTGATTTGGGTTTTGGTTATCGCGAAGGTGCTCTGTAGCTACGTTTTCGATTTGGCAATTGTCGCTGATGTGATTATGTGCGCCATTATTGGCATCATGGGCGGGCGTTTAGCCGGGATTGGGTTGCGGGTGAGAAAACTCAAAGTTGAAAATAATCTTTAACGCAAGCAATTTGATTTTCGTAAAACGTATTGCGTATTACGTAAAATTTGTCAAATCCTCAAATACGTTTTACGCAATATGCACTTTTAACTTGCACTAAGATAAAGCCAAAACGCGATTTTCTTTTTATACTTAAGAAGTAAATACTCGAGCATAAATAAACTGGTAAAACGTAACGCGACATTTATGTCGCCCATTTCTAAAATGCAACATAAATATCACACTACGAATACCAAAAAACTTTTGCTCTGGTACTTATCTTCTAATTCAACTTCACTAGAAAAGGAAATCACATGGAGAAAAAATTCTTTGCACTTGGCGCATTCTTTGCCGGTTTAGCAGTTGCAACCGGCTCTTACGGCGCACACGGTTTACAGAAAATCGTTCCGATTGAGCGCGTTATCACATGGCAAAAAGCTGTCCGTTATGAGATGTATCACGCTTTTGCGCTGATATTTGTGGCATGGGCATTAACACAATGGCTCGATCAGGCAAAAACACTCAAAGCCGCGGGTTGGTCTTTTGTAGCGGGAATTGTCCTCTTCTCGGGCAGTGTTTATATCCGCGTTTTTACCGGCGATTTGCAAACCGAGTACACCACCTTCTTTAATCCCGCCTATATTACGCCGCTAGGCGGTGTGATGATGATGGTCGGTTGGGGCTTGCTGATGTGGGCGGCACTGAAAGCAGAATAAAAGTAATTCTAACCACATGACACTTTTGAAAAAATGTCTACCAAATTTCACGCAAAGCCGCCAAGTCGCCAAGAAAAGCTTTAAAACTTTGCGTTTTTGCGACTTTGCGTGAAGCAAAAGTATGAGATTCTTAAACTGTCATGTGGCTAGAAGTAATTCACACACCAAATGAGCATCAAGGTTTTGAAACCTTGATGCTTTTTTTATTGCTTGACAAAGCCCTTCACCTCCTATACCCTCTATCCATCATTAATCTCCGTGAAATCCGCGTAACTCCATGTAAAAAAATATGAAACTCACCCCCGAACAAACCTCCCTCGTCACCGCCCCTCTCGACTCGAAAATCTTCCTCTCCGCCCCCGCGGGCTACGGCAAAACGACAGTCGGCGTAGAGCGGATGCGCTACCTCCTCCAACGCGGCGTATACGGCGAGAGCATCCTCGTTCTCACACCCCAGCGCACGCTTCAAGAGCCTTATAAGGAAGTTCTCCAAAGCCCCGAAGTCGGCGCAGGCGGACAAGTGACTCTCGCCACAATCGGTGGACTCGCTCGCCGCATGGTCGATCTCTTTTGGCCCCTCGCTGTCGAATCTGCCGGTTTCGCCCGCCCCGACCAGCCCCCCACCTTCCTGACCCTCGAAACCGCCCAATACTACATGGCGCATATCGTCCGCCCGCTCCTTGACGAGGGGTATTTCGAGTCCCTCACCATCAACCGCAATCGCCTTTATAGCCAAATTATCGACAATCTCAACAAAGCCGCTGTGATCGGTTTCCCGCATACCCAAATCGGCGAACGCCTCGACCGTGCTTGGCTCGGCGATCCCGCCCAGCGGCGCGTCTATGCCGATGCGCAGGATTGCGCCAATCGTTTCCGCGCCTACTGCCTCGAGCATAACCTGCTCGATTTCTCCCTCCAACTTGAAATCTTCGCCGAAATTCTCTGGCACGATCCCCTCGTTCGCGACTATCTCACCGACACCTACCGCCATCTAATTTACGATAATATCGAAGAGGATAATCCCCGCGCCCATGATTTGATCCTCGATTGGATGCCCGACCTCGACTCCGCGCTGCTCATTTTTGACGAGAACGGCGGATACCGAAGATTCTTGGGTGCCGACCCTAATTCTGCGTGGCGATTAAGCGACAGTTGCGAAACCCAAGCCTCGCTCCCCGAATCATTCGTGACCTCGGCTGGGGTGCAGGCATTGAGCAATTCTTTGGCAAAAGTCATTGATCCTTCGACAACTCCCTCTCCTTCTCAGGGAGAGGGTTGGGGTGAGGGTGAAGTTCTCCGCTACGCCGACACCCACTTCTACCCTGAACTCCTCGACTGGCTCACCGATGAAATCGCCAATCTTCTCGAAGAAGGCACAG
>CAZERH010000358.1:0-2522 GCA_964515535.1 uncultured Anaerolineaceae bacterium | reverse complement strand
CTTCCCAATTTTGGGCTTTGTTGAAGCCCCAAATCGCTTTGAAAACCGAGCCGGGCTCGAGAGCCGTCCAACTGAGAGCGACGACATAATCTTCGGGTAAATCAATGCCTGCTTTATCTCTAAAGGCTTCTTGATCGTCTTCGAGATCGGTATCTTTGAGCGGTCCGTAAGTGTCGGAAATCACAGGTCCGTGCCGCGTACTGCGGACGGTAAGTTCAACGGGGTCGCCGCCGCCGACCTTGATGATTTCGGTGCGGGTTTCAAAATCGACCCATTCGCCGTTGACTTCGTATTGATTGGGGTTATCGGGATTGACGCGCTCAATGAATAAATCCATTACATCAGGACCGACATTCGTGAAGCCCCACGCGATGCGAGCATTATGTCCGATGACTACACCCGGCACGCCCGCGAAAGAAAATCCGCTGGATTCGTAATTGCAATCTTTGCTGATTGGATAGCAGTGCAAATCAATTTGGTGCCAGATGGATGGCATTTGGATGCCGAGGTGCGGATCGTTAGCGAGAATCGGCATCCCGGTCGTTGTGCGGGATCCGTCCACGACCCACGAATTTGACCCGATGCCTGCTCCCGTTGGACCGAGCAGACCATTGAGAAGGGCAAAATTGCCCTCTACATTGGCGAGCGCGTTTGTGGTGGCGGGGCTGGTCAGTGCTGTGAGAGACGCGGATTCTGCCAATGCGACATTCTCACCGATGGTGGGGACGATAACGGGATGATCTTCGGGGTAGGGCGGAAAAAGTTCTTCGACTTGCTCAAGAGTGAGTGTTTTGAGCAAAACAGAGCGCATAATTTCTGCACCCATATTGCCGCGCAAATCCCAAGCCATTGCTTTGCCCCAAGTGAGCGAGTTTATGGCTGTCCACGGTTCGGGGACGTAATCAGCATTGAGCAGTTTTAGCACGCCGTATTCTAAACTGATTTCGGTGCCGCTACGCTCATCAAGATAGGCGTTGATGCCATCGGCATAAGCATCGAGCATCAATTTGGAGTCGCCGGTTGCGGAGTCATATTCTAGCTCGGCGGTTTGCTTCCATCCCAGCGTGCGGAGGAAGGCATCTGTTTCGACTTGCCCCTCGCCGAACATCTCGGAGAGAGTCCCTGAGCCGATGTGCCGCCATGCGTCCATTTGCCAGAAGCGATCCTGTGCTTGGACATATCCCTGTGCCATAAACAAATCGTGCATGGTGCTGGCGTAAATATGCGGGATGCCTATTTCGTCGCGATAAACGTCTACGGGGGCATCTAATCCGGGCAGATTAATCTCCCCATCCGTTTGGGGGAAGGAGAGTGGGGTGTTGGTTTTGACCCAGTTCTTATAAAAGATATTGCCGCCGACCGCGACAGTCAGCAGGAAAATTACTAATCCTATGAAGAAATTTCGTACTTTTTTAGACATTTACTTCTCCTTTAACTTTGGCGAGTTTATGAGTGGGGAATAGGGCGTGAGTATAGAAATTATTCAACTTCTAATTCTTCGTCTTTTTGTGTCCCTAACCACAATGCGAGGGTTGAAGCCGTGAAAAATACCGATAGTATTAAATTTAAATAGCCACCTCCAATTATGATTTTTAGCCCGCCTTTCAAATTTTTGACAATGGTATCGTTTAATAAGAACGGAATTACGGGACTAAAAAAAATAATCCAGCGTGGATAATACGTTTTTTTCATCCACACGGTTGGGATAAAAAGCAGTGTGAAAATCCCAAAAGGAAAATAGGTGATATTTCTTAAGAGATCATTTGCTGAAATCGCTAAGGCGGTGAACAAATCGGGGTTCATTCCGACCTCAACGGCGTTTTTTGCTGAGGTTGCAATAGCCACATAAGCCCCATGAATGACTGCGTAAGAAATCATTATCATTGCGAAGGTGGCAAACAGGGTTAGACGAATCCATTTTTTGGCTGGCTGAAAGGCATAATATATTTGTCCCGATGCAAAAATATATAACCAGCCTGCGATCAGCGCGCAAGCTCCACTAAGAATAATTCGTTCATCTGAAGAACTTGCCATATTGGCTATGATATCGGTTTGACTGCCCTTGTAATAAAAAAGCATATCACCGGCGAAGAGGACGAAACTCCCCAAAACGCCCGAAACCCCCAATAGGATAGCCGTTTTTTTGCTGATTATATTATTTGAGTTCATAGTTTGATGCCCTGTGGTATTTAGAGAAATTCTAGAAAGATAGATTTTTGTATCCCCGTAGGGTGAGGTGCGTTCTCATATTTGGAGTTTAGCATGTTTCTATTTGGTTCTGGTTGGTTGACAAACATCTAAAACTCTTACCACAGAGGGCGTGGAGCGCACAGAGTGCTCTAAGAAAGGCTCAGCGGTCTTTGTGAACTCTATGGTGAAAAAACACCGTGAAATTAGTTTTGTTAGTCAACAAGATTGTAAAGATAAAAAGTATAGCCTTAATTTTGCGATAGGGCAATAAACAGCAACATGGATTTATCGTATACATTAGTGTGGGTTCGGATTGGCAACTTGCTAAAAAT
>CAZERH010000357.1:0-2530 GCA_964515535.1 uncultured Anaerolineaceae bacterium | reverse complement strand
TTTCACGCGCCAAAAATTGCTGGACGGTGAAGTTCTGCCCCAAGCGGATTAAATCAATTAGGGTCAGTTTTGAGAGCCATTCGCCGTTATAGCGGACGATGGTTTTCTCTTTGTCCAAAACACGAAAAGCCTGCTCGGCGTAGGTTTCGGCGTTTTCTAAAATTTTCTCTTCCGTGAGAATCGGGCGGGCTTTATTTTTGTCGGAGGGGTCGCCAACCAGCGCGGTATAGCTCCCGATCAGGAAGGTGACTTCATGTCCCAAATCTTGGAATTGGCGCAGTTTTCGCATGGAGATGGTATGTCCCAAATGCAAATCCGTTGAGGTCGGGTCGTAGCCACAATAAACGCGTAGCGGCTTGCCTGTTTTTTCCGATTCGATTAAACGCTGGCGCAATTCTTTCTCCATCGATTCTTTCATCGTAGGGTCGCCATATTCTGTGCCTTGCATTAAAAGAGCAACTTGTTCGTCAATATTCATCCTTCACCTTCCTTAACTTTTATAAAAAACCATTAAACACGAAGCACACAAAGAAGCACAAAGTTTTTTGTTTTTTCTTAGAGAAACTTCGTGGTCTTTGTGTTTAAATTTCATACACGGGCGTAATAATAACGTCCTTTTTCTTCTTTTTCTAAAACCAATCCCGTTTCTTCCAGGATTTTTTCCAGCACCGCCTCGCCCTCGGCAAATCCAACCTTCCCCTGCACTTCCCCTTTATATTCGACTTTGCCCAGCGTGCGGAATTCAAAATGAGCCTGATCGCCGATCACCTGAACAGTTTTGCCCCATCGGCTGGGGAGGACGTTAACCTTCTTGACCTCTTGCCAGCTTAGCGCGACCTGACGGAGTCCGTTCTCGAACGCGATTCCGTTAAGGTCTAGGCTCATCACGGTACTGCGATCCACCCAATTGCCCAGCGAGATGCTGAACGCGGCAAAAAGCATAAATCCGCCAAAAATCCACGCCGAAACGGGGACTCCGCCGAATCGCCACTTCATAATTCCCATTGCCGCTAAAAGGACAAGGGCTAAAACCCAAGCCGTGATCTCACTCCGGCGTGCGCTTAATTCGGGACGAAGTTCTTTGTTCAACATGGGGCGTATTATACAGCAAGAATGGGCGTTGTTTAAGGGTCGGATGGTTGGATAGTCAGATGGTCGGATGGTCGGGTGGTCGGATGGTTGGATAGTCAGATGGTCGGATGGTCGGGCTAATCGTCCAGCGGACTGCGAACATAAAGCCCCCCACGATTGAGAACATGTGTGTATATCATGGTTGTTTGGACGTTTTTATGCCCCAGTAACTCTTGAACGGTGCGAATATCGTAACCGGCTTCGAGGAGATGAGTGGCAAAAGAATGCCTAAAGACATGGGGAGAAATGCGTTTATTTACACCAGAGAGTTTTCCCGCTTTGCGAAAGGCTCTTTGTAAAGGGGAGGGGCTGAGATGGTGACGGCGTATTTCTCCACCGCGAGGGTCTTTTGAAAGGGTTTTCGAGGGGAAAACCCATTGCCATTGCCATTCATATTTTGCGTTAGCGTATTTGATGGTAAGCGCATTAGGAAGGTAGACGGTTCCATAGCCTTCTTGGAGGTCTCTTTTGTGGATTTCCCGAACACGGAGGAGATGTGTTTTTAGCGGCTCTACAATTTTTTCGGGGAGCATAGTGATACGATCTTTGTCTCCTTTGCCTGATCGAATGATAATTTGTTTGTTGGCAAAATCGATGTCTTTTGTGCGTAGTCGAAGTACTTCCATAACGCGTAAGCCACCGCCATATAAAATTTGAGCGATAAGTTTGTGAGTGCCTGTTAGAAGGTTGATGATTTTTTGTGTTTCTTCTTTGGAGAGGACAACAGGCAGTTTACGCGAGGCTTTTGCGCGCGAGGCGTTGATTTCTTTGGGGTCGATTTCGATTTTTAGGACTTGGGTATAGAGAAAAAGAATGCCCGCCAGAGCCTGATTTTGGGTAGACGATGCTACGTTCCGTTCTACAGCGAGATAGGTGAGGTAACGCTCTATTTCGGGGATGCCCATTTCTTTGGGATGACGTTTGTTATGAAAAAGAATGTAGCGGCGCGCCCATTCGAGGTAAGTTTTTTCAGTACGATAAGCGTAATGTTTGCGGCGTAAGGTATCTTTCATTTGGTCGAGAAGTTTCGGTTCTTGGGTCATTTTTTATTGCCTTTGAGTGTGGTTTGTATTATACTTTTTGGGATTAGGAATTGGGAGTCGGGAATTAGGAATTAGGAATTAGGAATTGAAAATTAGATGTTAGAATTGGGATGAAGAAAACGCACGAGGCAAAGGTGGCGTGCTATGTGTACAAAGCCCATTTAAGCGGGCTAATAGTTTTATAAAGATATTATAAAGCATTTTTGCTGTGCAATATATATAAATCAAGCATTACGCGGCGTTTTTGATGCATTAGGCTGTAACCCAACAAAAAGACGGCGTTTCTGCGGTCTAATTAAGGGTTGGGCAGGTCTAAGTTCTTTTGTCTATTATTTTGCTCTTGGTATATCAGTAAG
>CAZERH010000356.1:0-2532 GCA_964515535.1 uncultured Anaerolineaceae bacterium | reverse complement strand
TAATCTCCGTTTTTGCCATCCTTACGCTGACCCTCCTCTCAGCGGGGCTAAGTGATTTAAAATTCGTTCCCGCCCATTCGGGGAATTTTGGCGGTGAGGTTGTGCGACCTGTAGATCAAAATCTTGCCGAGGTAGCGCGGGGATTTGAAGAAAGCCCATGGTGGAAACAAGGTCTTTTGGTCGGGGGATTTTTCTTTGCCCTACTCCTTTCGTTAGTTTTCATGCCCGCCGAAGTTCGTAAAGCCTTTTTCCAAAGACTCTTTTGGCTTACGGTTTTCGCGGTCATTGTTCTTACTTTTGTCAAACCCTCCGATTCTGAGCCGGAAATTATCCTATCCGAAGAAAGTTTCGGCTTGGCTTATAATCTCGACATGGGCGAAGATACCGTAGGCGCACCGCCCGAAATTTACGAAGAACCCGAAGTCGCGCCGATTTGGGGCTACCTGATTACTTTTGTTATTTTGCTGATTGTCGCCATCTTGTTTTGGTGGCTCTGGCGCGTATGGGATCAGGCGCGGCAAATCGAAGAATTCCCGCAGAAAAAACTGCAACGCATCGCGCAAGCCTCTTTGGACGATCTCGCCGAGGGCGCAGAATGGGAAGATGTGATTATCCGCTCGTATGTGGAGATGGGCAAAGTTGTCAACGAGCGGCGCGGCATCGCACGTGATGTGGAGATGACTCCGCACGAATTTGCCCAACGCCTCATTTTGGCTGGATTACCCGCGAATCCCGTTCGTGAGCTAACTCAGCTTTTTGAACGCGTCCGCTATAGCCCGCATACCGCCGATGAGCGCGAAGTGGCGCGCGCGGTGGCGTGTTTGGAAGAAATTGCGGAGACTTTTGGAGAGAAACTGTGAGTAATTTGCACCACAAAGACACGGAGAACACAAAGCGAATCTTCGTGAATTTTGTGTCTTTGTGGTAAACCTTCTATGAACCGTAAACGCCTCCTTCCCCTCCTTGCTTTACTAGCCGCCGCGCTATTGCTCGCCTTCCCTTTGCAGGATTTCCTCCGCACGGGGATTATCGAGCCATTGCTCTATTTCTTCTGGGGAATGGGCATCCTCTACAAATCTGTGCCGCAGTTTTGGATTTGGGTACTGCTCTTGGGCATCGTCTTTTTCATTTTACTGACTCCCTTCCTCGAAGACCTCCCCAGATGGAGAAGAAAAGGAAAAGCACTCCCGCCGGAGCCGGGTCCCATTGAAAGATTGGCAGAAACGCTCAGCGCGTCTGATAAAGGAATCTATTTTAAATGGGTTGTGGCAAACCGTTTGGGTAAAATTGTCAGTAACTGGCTTTTCTACCGCAACCGCGTTGAATATGGGTGGCAAGCCAAAGACCTCGCGCGTTTCGGTTGGGATGCGCCTCCCGAAATTTATAATTATCTCGATGCCGGTTTAAACGGGTCATTTGCCGACTATCCGCGCTCGCGCATCCCATTCATCCGTATCAAAAGAAAAACGCCTTTGGATCTTGACCCGAACCTTGCTTTGGATTTTCTCGAAAAGGAAATGGAAAACGAGTGTTGAGATTAACTACACCGCAGACTACAAAAGTCTTTAAGACTTTTGTAGTCTCACTGACTTTTGTAGTCTCGCTTTGTGACGAATAAAAAAATGGAGTAAATCGTGAATGATTTCAAAGAATTAGCAAAAATAAGCCGAGAGGCAATAGACGAAGTGCGCCGTGCCATTGTTGGCAAAGCAGACCTTTTAGAAATGGTTATGGCGGCGATTTTGGCGGGTGGACACGTGCTCTTGGAGGATTTCCCCGGCTTGGGCAAAACAATGATCGCCCGCTCTTTTGCCACCGCCTTGGGATTGGATTTCAAGCGCATCCAATTTACCCCCGACCTCTTGCCCGGCGACATCACCGGTGGCTATATCTTCAACCGCGGCGAATCACGCTTTGACCTGAGGCAGGGTCCCATTTTCTCAAATATCGTGCTGGCAGACGAGATTAACCGCGCCTCGCCGAAGACCCAATCTGCCTTGCTTGAAGCGATGTCTGAGGGACAAGTGACCCTCGAAGGCGAGACGCTGGCATTGCCCAACCCATTTTTGGTGCTGGCAACCCAAAACCCGATTGAATACGAAGGTACTTTCCCGCTCCCTGAGGCGCAACTCGATCGTTTTATGCTTAAATTAGCTGTCGGGTATCCCAGCGTGGCAGACGAGCGCGAGATTTTACATCGGCGCGGCAACCGCGTGGATGATGAATTGACCCTCAACCCCATTTCTAGCGCGACCCAACTTTGTGAAATGCGCGCCTTAATTGAAACGGTACATGTAGACGAAGATTTAGAGGGCTATATCGCAGAAATTGTGCATGAAACGCGCAAAGACCGCCGTGTGGCGGTGGGAGCCAGCCCGCGCGGCTCGCTCGCTTTTCTCAAAATCTCACGCGCCTACGCATCCATGCAGGGACGTGATTACGTTCTGCCGGACGACATCAAACGCTTCGGCACATCCATCTTGAGCCATCGCATCATCCTGCAACCTGAATACTGGATGGCGAGCAAAGTGA
>CAZERH010000355.1:0-2534 GCA_964515535.1 uncultured Anaerolineaceae bacterium | reverse complement strand
AGATCAAGAATCAACTCGAGGGCGAGATGGTCGAATTGCTCACCGATGATTGGCAGCGCGCCAAAGCCCTCGCCGAGACTCTCCCCGAAGTGCGCGAGGTGCAAACCTACGGCGAAGCCCTGCATCTGCTGGTGGATGATGGGAAAAAGGGATTAAAGCTCATCACCAAAACGATGTCGAAGAACGGAATCAAGTTCAGGTCTGCGCGCGTCGCGCCGATCCGCATGGAAGAAGCGTTTATTTCGTTGATTAGGAATTTGGAAAACTAGAGACTACAAAAGTCTTAAAGACTTTTGTAGTCTGCAAAGCACGACAGGAAAAAACCATGTCTCTCCGTCACATCTGGGCAATCACCCGCAAAGAACTCACCCACATCGTCCGCGACCGAACCACGCTGATTTTGGTGCTTTTTATGCCGCTGGCGCAACTTGTTTTGATGTCTTACGCGCTGACGACCGAATTGCAACATATCCCCATCGCGGTTTTGGATTATAACCGTAACGCGACCTCGCGCAATTTTGTGCAACGTATCACGGCGGGAAACGACCTCGACCTTTACGCTCAAGTCGGCTCTGTTGCCGAAATCGAGACTTTGCTCATGCACGGCAAAGTGAAAGCCGCACTGATTATCGATCCGAATTTTTCCAGCGACCTGCAAGCAATGCGCGGGATGCCACTGCAAGTAATTATTGATGGCACCGAGCCGGAGAGCGGCGGTTTTGCGGTGGAGCATATTTCTTCGCGGGCGCAGGAGTTCGCCAACGAAGCCCTCTCCAGCCAAATGCAAATGATGGGCATGGGCACAGACTCGCTCCAGCAACTTGATTTGCGAATCCGTACTTGGTATAACCCCGGGCTGAAATCCCGCAACGATATTCTGCCCGGCTTGATTTCGATGGTACTGGGGATGCCGGCTCTTTCGGTTGCGCTCGCCCTCGCCCACGAACGCGAACACGGCACGATGGAGCAACTCATGGCGACTCCCATCGGGCGCGGCGAATTGCTGATTGGCAAAATGATTCCTTATATTTTTGCGGGATTGGTGAACGTTATCCTGCTCCCCTTCTTTGTGGTGGTCTGGTTCAACGTGCCATTTAATGGCTCTTTTCCGCTTTTCTTTGCGCTCTCGACCCTCTTCTTGTTTGCCGTTCTCAGCATGGGAATCATCATCGGCGTTTTCATGAAAACCCAAGCCGCGGCAATGGGCGTTTCCTTCCTGATGATCTTTTTCCCCGGCTTTTTCTTAACCGGTATCTTCTTCCCCATCGTCTCGATGCCCGAAATGATGCGAATGGAATCTCTCTTCATGCCCGGCACGCATTACGCTATCATCACCCGCGCCATCTTTCTGCCCGGAGTCGGGATTGATATTCTGTGGCCCTACGCAGTGATGCTCGTCTTCTTAGGAGTCGCGTTTACGGGTGTGGCGGCATTGTTTTTTAGGAAAAAGCTCGGTTAGAAAAAAAGGTGCAAGAGGCAAGTTATGCAAGTTTGCAAAACAGGAGTTATGAAATGAAAGTTGAGTTGTCTAATTTTGATGCGTGGGAAAAGAGCATTCCTGAAAGCATTAAAAATGACCCTTTGTGGAAGTTTCAGGTTTATCCGAAAGCTCTTTTTATCTCAGATTTGGCATGGAAAGATTGTGACTATCTTTTAAAAGATCCACGCGGCAGAGCTGTGGCTAATCAACTTACTCGTAGCGCAGGTTCCATCAGTGCAAATATAGAAGAAGGTTTTGGAAGGGGTTTCGGGAAAGATTATGCTTATAAATTAAAAATCGCACTAGGAGAAGCTCGAGAATCTCGAGGCTGGTACTTGAGAGGCAGAGCTTTGCTCCCTGAAGAATTGCTCAACCATCGCCTAGATTTACTCTCAGAGATTATTGCAATGCTTCCATCCAATATCAAAAAACAAAGAAGCTACAAACCCAAGAAATAATACTGCCACTTACAACTTGCCTCTTGCCACTTACAAACTTGTCACTTTAATCTTATGCTAAAAAGAATCCTCGCCCTCGTAAAAAAAGAATTCATCCACCTTCGCAATGACTGGTGGTTGCCCGCCTTTATGCTCTTCGGCGGTGTGCTGGAATTGATGCTGATCGGCTGGGCAACCTCCCGCCCGATGCAAAATCTACCACTCATGGTTTTAGATCACGATCGCAGTTCCGCCAGTCGCTCCTTTGTGATTGCGCTCGAAAACACCGACACCTTCGCGCTGGAAGCCTTCGTTGATGATTTCCAAACAATCGAAGATGCCTTGGAGCGCGGCAATATCACCGCCGCGATCATCATCCCGCCCGATTTTGGAGAGCAGATGTCTGACACGAAGGGGACTCCGACCATATCCATGATTCTGAACGGCGCAGAGAGCGTCCCCGCGACTGCCGCATTGCACGCCGCGGAGGGAGTTTCGGCTACGCTAAACGAGAAGATCGTCATCCAAAGACTGGGACTCTCATCGGATGAGTTTTCGGGATTCGCTCCCCGTCTGCGGGTCTGGTTTAACGAGGCACTCAGCCAAGCCCTCTACAC
>CAZERH010000354.1:0-2543 GCA_964515535.1 uncultured Anaerolineaceae bacterium | reverse complement strand
TTCTATTGGCAAGCCGAATATGGCGTATTATCCTTTGGCGAGAAAAGCCTCCCCGCGATTGTGCGCTATATCAAAAATCAGAAAAAACATCATGCGGATAGTACGTTGAATAATGCGTTAGAAAAAATATAGTCCGCAGGGCTTCGTACCACTAGCACGGCGGATTTATCCCCGTGCGATCGCCTTCGTAAAACTTCGTAAAACCCATACGGTGCATCCTTAGGGTACACCCGTGCTATAACAAACAAGGAGAAAAACATGGATTTAGGATTAAAAGGAAAACGCGCCCTCGTGACCGGTGCCTCGCGCGGACTTGGTTATGCGGTTGCGAACACCCTCTCAGCAGAAGGTTGCCGCGTGGCAATCAACAGCAGAAATGCAAAGAAGCTGGTTGCTTCAGCAAAAGAAATTGCAGATGCGCAAGATATGCCGGTTATTGCCTTACCAGCCGATATTGGCGATGCTGGTGCGCCAGCCGATTTAATCGCAAAGGCGGTTTCTGCCCTCGGCGGGCTAGATTTACTCGTCACTAACGCGGGGGGACCTCCCGCGGGTGGATTTGAATCTTTTAGCGAGGAAGATTGGGCTAAGGCGATTGATTTGTCACTAATGAGTCATGTGCGTCTTATTCGTGCGGCGTTGCCTTTTTTGCGCGAATCGGATTCGGCAAGCGTATTAACAATCACTTCTTATTCGGTGAAGCAACCGATTCCAAATTTGGTCTTATCCAATAGCATTCGCGCCGCAACGGTGGGATTGACAAAAACGCTCGCTCTTGAACTTGGTGGCGAAGGAATCCGTTTTAATTCCATTTTGCCGGGCTGGACAAAAACAGAACGGGTCGCGGAGTTGATGGGGGCACGCGCCCAAGCTCAAAACACGAGCGTAGAAGAGGAAATTGCCAAGCAGATGATTCAGAGTCCACTGGGCAGGATGGCAGATCCACAGGAGTTCGCTAATCCCGCCGTATTTTTGCTTTCTCCCGCATCATCTTATATCACCGGCGTTATGCTCACGGTGGACGGCGGGATGTATAAGGGAACGCTCTAAACGCAAAGTTGACTTTGCAAGTTTAACGTTGCAAGTTAGCAAGTTTGCAAGTAAACTTTCGAGTCTTCAACTTTAAATATGATTAGGAGAAAAAAATGACAAAAACTTGTTTTAACTGCAAATTAACCGAAAAAGAAATCCCCCTGCTCAATTTACATTATCAAGATGAAACACTTCTTATTTGCCCGCGTTGCTTGCCTCAATTAATTCACAAACCGACTGCCCTTATAGATACTTTGCCCGGCGCAGAAAATATCGAAGCCGCAGACGATGTATAAGGAATAAAGTAGAAGTATGCAAGAGGCAAGAAAAAACTTGCACACCTGCTAGTTGCAAACTTGCCACTTACTTTTTCCCCCTATGAAAAAACTTTCGTTTTTAACCCGCACATCCTTCCTCATCGGTGGATTTTTCGCGCTGGATAAAGGGCTGGCTTTCTTACGCTCGATCATTATTGCGCGGCAATTTAGCCTCAGCTTCGAGTTGGATGCCTTCAACGTCGCCAACAACCTGCCCGATATGCTTTTTGCGCTCATTTCCGGCGGGGCGATGTCGATGGCACTCATTCCCGTTCTCAGCGATTATTTGGCAACGCGGGGACGCCCCGCGGCATGGAAACTTTTCTCACGCATCGCCAATCTTGCTTTTTTGGTGACGGCGGTTGCTTCCATATTTATCGCCATTTTCGCCGAGCAAATTGTGCGCGCAGAAATCGGGATTGCACCCGGCTTTGGGGTTGAAGAACAAAACACCATCATCTCGCTTATGCGCCTGAATCTCATAGCCACGACCATTTTCTCAATCAGCGGGCTAGTCATGGGCGGTTTGCAGGCAAATCAGTATTTTTTGCTTCCCGCCATGGCTCCCATGCTCTATAATGTCGGGCAAATTTTCGGTGCGCTGGTTTTCTCACCCTCCGAGCCTTATAGCATTGCGGGCATCACCCTCCCCGCGCTGGGATTAGGCGTTTACGGGCTGGTTTATGGTGTTATTCTCGGTGCAATTTTGCATCTTGGCATTCAAATTCCGGGTCTAATCAAATATAAATTCCACTGGACTCCCTCAATCACCCTCAAAGACGAAGGCGTGCGCCAAGCTCTCAAAATTATGGGTCCCCGCCTCATCACCATGTTCGGGATTCAATTGGTTTTCATCGCCCGAGATAATTTTGCCTCACGCTTGGATGAGGTCGGCGCGGTCACTGCCCTCACTTACGGCTGGATGATTATGCAAGTCCCCGAAACGCTTTTGGGGACAGCAATAGCCACCGCTATTTTGCCCACTTTATCGGAATATGCGGCAACGGATAATTGGACAAAGTTCCGCGAAATTGTGGAACGTGCCATCCGAGTCTTGATTGCCCTCACGCTCCCCGCCGCGGCGATCTTGTCCGCGGGCTTGCTTCCGTTAGTGCGCTTGGTCTTTGGCTTTGACGTGAATGGCACAGCCCTACTAACGTGGACAGCGCGTGCCTTCCTATTAACATTAGCTGG
>CAZERH010000353.1:0-2545 GCA_964515535.1 uncultured Anaerolineaceae bacterium | reverse complement strand
AAAACGTCATGCTTTGGTTACGAAACTAAATTTAGAAAACAGTAAAATTAGGGCAGTAAAAAAACAACTTGGCGACCTAAGTTTTGCGTTGTGAGGAAATCTTCTATCGACAAAATTAGGTCTGATTGCTGAAAACTGCATGTTTAGATTTGCCCTAAGGAAAAAAGATGAATAAACCGATTGTTTTAGTCGTTGATGATGAAATAGGGATTGTGAGATTGTGCGAACGTCTTCTGAAAAAAGCGGGGTTTCGCGTTTTTACATTTAACGACCCTGAAAAGGCGATGACCTTTTTGGACGGTGAGCGTGTCGATTTGCTTCTTGTGGATATTAGGATGCCCAAGGTGGATGGTTTTAGCGTAGTTGCCTTCGCTAAAGAGCATCAGCCTGATATTGCTACGCTTTTGATGACGGGATTTGGAACAGTTGAAACCGCCATTAGAGCTTTGCGGCGCGGTGTGGACGGGTTGATTTTGAAACCCTTTGAGGAGGGGAATGAATTGGTTGAAGCCGCGCGTTTGGCTCTTGCGGATAGCCAACAAAAGCGAGATGCCGCTCATACCGAAGCCTTGCGTCCGCTTTTTGATGTGACTAAAGCCTTCCTCGCAGAAACGCATCCGGAGCGTTTACCAAAATTGATTGTGGATGCGGTTTGTAATCATTTGCGATGCGAAAATGCGGCTTATTATCAGCGTTCGGAGGAAGACGCCGGAGAGCTAACCCTGCTTGTTAAACGGGGGCAAGCCCAAATCGAGCATGAGGCGGGCGATGTTGAGGGATGGCTTCCGAAGATTTGCAAGGCAGATATTCCGTTAAGGGTGAACGAGACTGAGCATCCCCTTCTTGTAAAAAATAAAATCGGTTCGACTCTTTTTGTGCCTATTAATCATTCGGGAATTCAGGCGTTGATTTATGCGGGCAGAGATGCGGGAAAATCTATTTTTCGGGATATCGATTTAGATACGTTGGTTATTTTGGCACGGCAGGCGGCGGTGGCGATAGAAAATGCGCGGCTTTATGCCGAGTTGCGAGATTATATTCAGCGGGTGGAAGATTCGCAGAAAGCATTATTGCAAGCTGAAAAAATGGCGGCGGCGGGACGATTGACCGCCTCGATTGCTCATGAGGTGAATAATCCTTTGCAGGCGGTGCGAAATTGTTTGCACTTGGCTGGGCGCGAAGATTTGGCTAAGGTAAAGCGGGATGAGTATTTTGGGTTGGCGCAAACAGAGTTGGAACGGTTAACGACCACGGTGCAACGCATGTTGGAATTTTACAGACCCGGAAAAGTGGCTCCGCGAGATATTGATTTACAAGAGATTTTAGATCATGTTTTGGGGCTGATGAGGGCGCAATTTCAGAAACGCGGCATTACCGTGGACACTTTTTTGCCCGAAGATTTGCCCTCCGTGATGGCGGTAGGGGCGCAAGTACAGCAAGTTTTTTTAAACCTTTCTTTAAATGCCTACGATGCTATGCCCGCAGGTGGCACGCTAGATATTCGGGCATGCCAGAAAAATCAAAATATTGAAATCACTTTTCAAGATGATGGCGTGGGTATTGCACCTGAAGACCAACCGAATATCTTTGAACCTTTTATCAGCACCAAAGAGGGTGGCACGGGGCTGGGGCTAACTGTGAGTTATAATATCGTTGCCGCACTGGGCGGTGAACTGGAATTTATTTCAAATGAGAAAGAAGGGGCTTGTTTCAAAGTCACCTTACCGATTGGAGGAAAATAATGTCTCCTACGATTTTGATCGTTGACGATGAAGCCATTGCGCTGAAATCTCTTGGTGATATTTTGCGCCTTGAGGGGTATATTGTGGCAACGGCGGAAAACGGGCAAGTGGCGGTTAATTATGCGCGTAATCATTATGTGGATTTGATGATTGTCGATTTACGAATGCCCGGCATCGGGGGGCTTGAAGTTGTGCAAATTATTAATGAGATTTCCCCCGATACCGAAGTGATTTTGTTGACAGCCTTTGGAACAACCGAGAGTGCGGTGAAAGCTCTGCGCTTGCGAATTCACGATTATCTGCTCAAGCCAGCCTCCCCCGCTCAAATTTTAGCCAGCGTGCGGATAGGGCTTTCGCGCCGAGCAGATAAACTCCGTTCTCGGGAGGGATACGCCTCCGATACGCCCTTGGACGAGAGGGTTGCTACCGTTAAATTAAAAGATGGTACTGAAATTGATCTTTCTCGCCGCTTAATTAAATACGCGGGCAAAGAAACACATCTTACTCCGGCAGAGGGGCGTCTCTTGCGAATTTTTATAGAAAATGTGGGGCGTGTTTTTTCGCATCGAGAGTTGGTTTTGTTGGTACAAGGCTACGAAACCGCCCAACATGAAGCCCCCGAAATTCTGCGTCCACTTGTGAGCAGACTTCGCCATAAAATATGCGAAGTCCCCTCTTTGGATGGGAGTGTTGTGAGTGTGCGCGGCACCGGCTATGTTTTTGAGTATAAAACGGAAGTTGGGGTTTAAGGTGGCGGTCTCCTAGACCGCAGGTCTTACGCATGAAATTTAGCATGAAACAAA
>CAZERH010000352.1:0-2559 GCA_964515535.1 uncultured Anaerolineaceae bacterium | reverse complement strand
AAACCCCTCCGCCACATACTCCCCCCAAACGCCTCGCAAGATGTTTGCTATTTCCCCTAAAGTCATATAGCTCTCAACCGCTTCGATGAAAATTGGCATCAAATTCTCATCACCTTTGGCGGCGTTCTCTATCCTCGTGCTCAACTCAGCAACTTTTCTCTCATCTCTATTCTCTCGTAACTCAGCCAATTTCGCACGTTGTGCTTCTTCAATAGCGGGGTCTACCGCCATTCGTTCTATATCTATATTTTCTTCCACTTGGAATTTATTCACACCGACCACAATATCTTCTTCGCGCTCAATCGCTTTTTGGGCATCGTACGCCGCATTTTGGATTTCGCGTTGCATATAGCCCTCTTCAATAGAACGCAAGGCTCCGCCCATTTCGTCAATTTTGGCGATGTAGGCTGACGCGGCTTTTTCGATTTCATCGGTCAGGTATTCGATCAGGTATGAGCCAGCCATGGGTCAATCCAGCCTTCAGCATTAAGACGTTTATATAGCTCCCGCACAGCGGGTTTGTCATTAGAGAAGTGGCAAAGGAATACTTTGAGTTTTCGATTTGGCTCAACGGTCATTATGATCCCATTTGTGGTGATTTTTGTTGTGCTGTTCATTGGAGAAATTATACTTTATTTTGCGCGTAAAAATGCCCATCTCCCTTCTTCGTAAAAAACAATGCCTCTTGCCACAAATGAAAATGCGAGTATTATTCAGAAGATCTTCATCAGCAAACACAAAAACGTGAAAATTTCTCTCTGCGCGAAAAGGATCTTCCATGAAAACCTACGACTATATCATCATCGGCTCCGGCTTCGGCGGCTCGGTTTCTGCCATGCGGCTCACCGAAAAAGGCTACTCCGTTCTCGTCATTGAGCGCGGCAAACGCTTTCGAGATGCAGACTTCCCCAAAACGAACTGGAATCTCCCAAAATATCTCTGGTTGCCCAAATTGCGCTTGCACGGCTTCTTTGAGATGACCTTTATGAACGGTCTCCTCGCCCTGCACGGGAGCGGCGTGGGCGGCGGCAGTCTCACCTACGGAAACGTGCTAATGGAGCCGAGCGATGAACTTTTCAACACCAAAGGCTGGAAAAATCTCGCCAACTGGAAAGAACTTCTTGCCCCACACTACGCCACCGCGCGCAAAATGCTTGGCGTGGCACGCAACCCCAAACTCTGGACAGCAGACGAGCATTTGCGCCAAATTGCGGACGAATTGGGCTACGCCGAAACTTTCCACGCAACCGATGTGGGCGTTTTCTTCGGCGAAGAAGAGCATCAGGGCGAAACCGTCCCCGATCCCTACTTTGGCGGTGAAGGTCCCGCCCGCGCCGGATGTATCCACTGCGGCGGGTGCATGAGCGGATGCCCGAACAACGCCAAAAATATGCTGACGAAGAATTACCTCTATTTTGCCGAAAAAAAGGGCGCGGAAATTCTCCCTGAAAGCAAAGTGACGGATATCCAGCCGATAACGGACGCGAATTCAGCTGGCACGCGTTACCGAATCATCTATCGGTCGTCGACATCGCTCGTTAAGGGCAACCCAGCCGAAATCCACGCACGAAACGTGATTGTCTCCGCCGGGGCATTGGGGACGATGGAACTGCTTTTCAGATGCCAAGACGAGACCAAATCTCTCCCGAAAATTTCCCCACGCTTGGGCGACCAAGTGCGAACAAATTCTGAAAATATCATGGGCGTAACAATGCGGGGGAGCGATGTCGATTACTCCGAAGGCATCGCGATTACTTCCATTTTTCAGGCGGATGAAGTGACCCGAATTGAGCCGGTGAAGTACGCGGAGGGGTCGTCTTTTATCCGCGCGCTGACCGCGCCTTTTGTGGAGGGCGACCATCCGATTTGGTTGAATTTTTTGAAGATGGTAGGGAAAATTTTGCGCCATCCGATTGATTTTATTTACGAAAAATTTATTGCCAATTGGTCGCGCGTCACCACAATTTTGCTCATCATGCAAACCGAAGATAATTTGACGCATGTGCGGCGGGGCAGAAATATCTTTACACTCTTTTTGAGGGGGGTGGTGCTAAAACCGGATGAAAATTATCCCATTCCAAAGCAAATTCCGGTCGGGAACGAAGTCATAAAGCGATTTGCAGAGCGCACAAACGGGATTCCGCAAGCCGCGTTTACGGACGGGCTTTTCAACTTTCCCACCACCGCGCATTTTATGGGCGGCGTGCCGATCGGGTGCGATGACAGCCAAGGCGTAGTCGGTTTGAATTGCGAAGTGCATCATTACCCCGGTCTCTTCGTGGTGGACGGTTCGATTATGCCCGGCAACCCCGGCGTAAATCCGAGTTTGACGATTACCGCGCTCGCTGAATACGCGATGAACCTTGTGAGTTCGAAAGTTTAAGTTTTTTACCACAGAGATCACAGGGTTCACGGAGATTTTTTTTGGGAAGAGAAACAGAGTTTCTCTCTCTTTTTCTCTAAAATCTCTAACCACATGACACTTTTGTTTTTGCAGGTGGTTGAGTAGCTCCGAACGCTTTTTCGGAGCGTATCGAAACCACAAAATAGCTGTTTTCT
>CAZERH010000351.1:0-2569 GCA_964515535.1 uncultured Anaerolineaceae bacterium | reverse complement strand
CTTTGTGTTTAAATTTCGTAACGCCATTTTTTCAAAGTCTCGCCCGCAATTTCGTTAAAAACCGCCAAATCGCGCGCCGTGAAGATATTTTGCCAGTTCCCCGCTTTGCCTTTGGGGAGAAAATCGGCGATACTTTCGTTGCGTTGCTTCTGCCATTTTTGGTCGGGATTGGAGTTCATCTCATCAAAAATCTGCGATTCGAGCGAATCAGCGACATCAACGCCGAAACGTTTCCAAACTTTTTGCATCTCGGCGAAGGGATTGGCGAGCAAATCTTCGTAGCGGAATTGGTAGAAATTTTCGCCGTAGAGCTTTTGCCCTTCGGCTTCGGTCTCACGCAAATTGCGTACCCAGCCCTCCGCATTTTGACGCAACCATTTCTCGGTGAAGATGGAACGCTCGCCGCTGGTGAAGGGACGCTGGTCGGCGCGCAAATCTGCCATAATTTGCTTATCTTCGGTGGTAAGATATTTGGATTCTTCGACAAAATTGCGAAAACGCTGTGAAATGAGCGTATCGCGCCCGTCCCGCACGATATTGATGAGACGCGCATCGGGATAAACCGCGTGCATCAGCCGAATCGACTCGCCATCGTTGAGGCTATTCGGGCTTTTGTCGCCGACAATCCGCTTTTCTGCGCCGAAACGCTTGGCATCGCGCTCCATGATGAAGTCCGCTGAGGCGCGCATCACGGAGGGAGATAAATCTTCCCCCCCGTTCCAGCGATTCGATTTGCGAGTAAGCCATTCTTCCATTTCTCGGCTATCCACCAGCGATTTTAAGAGCGGTTGTCGCGTGAAAAAATGTGCCTGCCAATTGCAATGTACTTCGGGATGCAGTCGAATCAACCGCGCGAGGAGGGTTGTCCCCGAACGGGCGTGACCGACTATAAAGAATTTCTCCATTAGGAAAAATTCTTTAATCTCCGCGCCCTGCTCGGCAGTGATTAGGGAGATTTCACCGCGCGCTCCTATGTTTTTGCCGTGCAATAAAATGCGTCCGGCGGATTTGATACGTTTTAGAATTTCCATAGTAATTTATAGGCTTTTTTATTGCACAGTTTTCCATAATATATATCGTTTATTCGAGTATTCTTTTGTCCAATTTTGATCTTTTTCTATTTCTTCGTTAAGAATTTTATCTCGAGAATAACTAATTAAATAAGCGGGGTTTTTCTTTGTTTTGCTAATTGCATCTTGAACACAAACCCAATTTTCTTGTCTTTGGCAACCACGAAAAACAGACATAAACCACGTTTGCTCATTATAAGTACCGAGCCACTCGCTTCCCCATTGGGATATTATAGGTTCGCGTTGAAACATAAAAGGGAGCCATTCAGCTTCATCTTGTTTGAGCAGAGCCAAATAAATTTCATCGGAGGGAATCTTTTCTTGGACATATTCTGCGAGTTCCAAAGTGGAACCGCCAAAGTGTGGAGTCTGTGTAGAAAAAGTTGAGAAACCATTCCACCACATCATGCCGAGAACAGGGATAAGTAATCCGGCAGTAAGAATTGGTTGAATACGGGTAGATAATTTATGCGAAACAAATTGTACAACAAATGCCAGCCCTGTTCCAGCAATAATCGCTCCAATAAGAAAAACAAATCTAGCATTCTCAGGAAAAGCTAAAATGATAAATAAATAGAGCGATAAAAACACCTTTTTTTTCTTTAAAATAAAATATATCGCACCAATAGCGACAAGAACAGATAAAAAAGTATTTGATAATATAGGTTCAAAATTGGTTTGGAAGGTATTGAATAACGTTTGAAATTTCAAAGAAAGAGTTTGCTTTGTCCCATGTGATTGAAGAGCATTGAAAAATACGTCCACACCATATCGCGACAAAATCGTTACTAGCCAAACTGAAGCAGTCACCAAACCAATCGTAAAAATAGAGAAAGCTTCCTTTAACCTGTTTAGAATATCTTTGTTAAAAACACTCCACCATAAAATCCATAAAAAAGAAAATAAAGCGTAAAAAAGATGAGATAAACTGGCGACCCCAAAGAAGATTCCTGCCAACAGGATATTCTTTTTTGATAGATGATTATGATGCCGTCTTGAAAAGAAATAGATAGAAGTCAAAGAGAAAAAAAAAGCGGGCGCACGCACAATTCCTGCCGCCCAAGCATGTGCGATATAAATATCAGGGGAAGTTGCGACAATAATAATCGCAGATAATGCCGCTAAACGAGATTTAGAAATATCGAGTGTTAAATAATAAAGCGGGATAAAGGATAAAAGTCCGATTATAGGCGGTAAGAAACGCAAAAATATATAGTATTTACCTGTTAATTTAATCGGTACAGCCAACAAATACATTCCAAAAGGAGGATAAGCAAAAGGAATTCCACCAGGACCATAAAATGGGGCTTCCAATGGTAAATGGAAACTTGCATCTGCAATCTGCTGTGCCATTTGTGTGAATAAACCTGCATACCCCATTGGTGCCGAATACTTTAGCGCATTTGATAGATATAAAGGTGCAGTAATCACCAAAGCAATAATCAGAAACAAATTTACCCTGAAAAAAATTTTTGTCTTTTCGAGTACCTTCATATTTT
>CAZERH010000350.1:0-2576 GCA_964515535.1 uncultured Anaerolineaceae bacterium | reverse complement strand
CTTTACTCTTGCGACCATTTTGTAGAGCCTGATTATCTGCTTGGTAATATCCAAGATACGCATATGATCGATTTGGTTGTATCTGAAAAGCAAATCAAGTTTGGGATGGATAAACGAGATGGTTTGCCACAGTATTGTCGAGAATGTGAGGTGCGCTTTGCCTGTAAAGGGGAGTGTCCTAAGAACCGTTTCTTGACTACACCCAGTGGAGAAGAGGGGCTAAATTATCTCTGTGAAGGATGGAAAGCCTTTTTCCATCGCGTTAACAACCCTTTGAAGGCGTTGGTTGCGCTGATGCGTTCCGGTCATCCCGCTGAGGAGGTGATGGAGATTGTTGCACACGCAGAAGCCGGGTTCCAAGATGCTTATGATAAATCAAAAGCAGATGATCCCTGCCCCTGTGAAAGCGGGTTGGCGTTTAAGGAATGTCACGGTTGGAAGCCCCCCAAAAGACGAAGACGACATAGCAAGCCCCAAGAAGGTTCGCGCGCCCGTCCACCTGTCAGGGGCTAAAATTTAGGAATGAATGTTATCTGCCCGTGTGTCTGAGCCTGCGCAATCGAAAAAAAAAGAAATGATATAATATCCAAATTGGACAATTTAGACTATCAGAAAAGGAGAAATTCTATGAGTAAAAAACCTAATATTCTGGTCATCTGGGGTGATGATATCGGTATTACAAATTTGAGTTGTTATAGCGATGGGTTGATGGGCTATCGTACCCCCAATATCGATCGCATCGCCAAAGAAGGTATGCGTTTCACCGATGCTTATGGTCAGCAAAGTTGTACCGCCGGGCGCGCTGCCTTCATCACCGGACAGAATCCCTATCGAACCGGGTTGACCAAAGTCGGGATGCCGGGTGCAGATATTGGCTTGCAGGCAGAAGACGCTACCCTTGCCGAATTGCTCAAACCGCAAGGCTATGCCACCGGTCAATTTGGCAAGAACCATTTCGGTGACTTGAATAAATACCTGCCCACAGTACACGGCTTTGATGAATTTTTCGGTAACCTTTACCACCTCAACGCCGAAGAAGAGCCTGAAAATGTGGATTATCCGCCCGAAGAAGATTTCCCTGAGTTTAATGCTCGTTTTAGACCGCGCGGCGTGATGCACTCTTGGGCTACAGAAGAAGATGATCCCACCGAAGAACCTCGTTGGGGACGTGTGGGTAAGCAAAAAATTGAAGATACGGGACCACTAACTAAAAAACGCATGGAAACCTGCGATGTTGAGTTTGTTGCCGCCGCTAAAGACTTCATCAAGCGTGCCCATGATGACGACAAACCCTTCTTCGTCTGGCTCAATACTACTTGGATGCACTTCCGTGTTCACCCACCCAAAGAGATTATCGGACAAGCCGGACGCTGGCAGTCAGAATATCATGATGCTATGATTGAGCATGATAAGCACGTAGGTCAGATGCTGGACTATTTGGATGAGTTAGAGATTGCCGATGATACCATTGTGATATACAGCACCGACAATGGACCGCATATGAACTCTTGGCCCGATGCCGCCATGACACCCTTCCGTAATGAAAAGAACTCCAACTGGGAAGGTGCTTTCCGTGTGCCGCAAGTTATGCGCTGGCCCGGCGTTATTGAACCGGGAACAGTCTCCAATGAAATTATCGCTCATCAAGATTGGGTACCGACTCTATTATCGGCAGTGGGTGCTTCTGATATTCCCGAAAAACTCAAAGAAGGCTACAAAGCCGGAGACAAGGAATTTAAAGTCCATATTGACGGCTATGATTTCTTGCCCTACCTCAAGGGAGAAGAGGAAAAAGGTCCTCGACCGGGTTTCATGTACTTCTCTGATGACGGTGATTTGGTCAGCCTGCGTTATGATAACTGGAAACTGGTCTTTGGCGAGCAACGTGCTCGGGGTACGTTGGATATATGGCTGGAGCCATTTGTTATGTTGCGTGCGCCCAAACTTTTCAACTTGCGCACCGATCCTTTCGAGCGGGCAGATGTCACCTCTAACACCTACTGGGATTGGTATATAGACCACGCCTTTATGGTTTATGCCGGGCAGTTCATAGTCGCTCAGTTCCTAGAGACCTTTAAGGAATACCCACCGCGTATGAAAGCCGCCAGTTTCACCATTGATGCCATCTTGGCAAAGATGGAGGAAGGCATGAGCAGTAATTAGGAAATGATTTGTAGACCTGACAGGTTTTGTGAATTATCTGTAGGTACAAGTGAAAAATGATATAAAGCAAGAGAGGGATAAGGTGCGCGCATTTTATAATGCGCGCCCTTACCCGCCTCCTGTAGAAAATTTGGATGATTACAGCCGGATTTGGCAAGATGAGAATCGACGGCGGGCGGATTTTCATCTGTATTGGTCCGCGCTCCCCTACCGGGAGAATCTGACCGTGCTCGTGGCTGGGTGCGGTACATCTCAAGCAGTTAAGCACGCCCTAAGACAACCCGCCTCTCGCGTAGTGGGGATAGACATCAGCGAGACGAGCATTTGGCACACAGAAAAATTAAAACAAAAATATAAATTGGAAAATCTCGAAACACATCAATTGCCGATTGAGCGCGTTGGTGAACTAGGCT
>CAZERH010000349.1:0-2586 GCA_964515535.1 uncultured Anaerolineaceae bacterium | reverse complement strand
ATACCAAATAATCGTGACATATTATGCTCCTATGAAAAAATGATAATAACTTTGTAAAACGTAAAACGTGAAGCGCGAAAATTCACATTTCAAATCACTCGTTGGTTTCGATACGGATGACGAAAAAGCTGTCATCCTACTCAACCAACTATGCGCTTTTTAAAAAATATGATGCACTTATTAATCGCAGGTGGCTGAGTAGCTCCGAATGTTTTTTCGGAGCGTATCGAAGCCACTTTTCACTTTTCAACTAAATGACAAGCCACCACGCGCCCTTCACGCACTTCTCTCAAAATCGGCTCTTCACTGCGGCAAATATCTTGAGCGAGAGGGCAACGGGTATGAAAATGGCATCCCGAAGGCGGGTTGACGGGGCTGGGAACAGTCCCTTGCAAAACGACCAACTCTTGCGGTCGCTCGTTCACTTCGGGCATGGGGATCGCGCCGAGCAGGGCTTGGGTATAAGGATGAAGCGGCTCGTGGAATAACGCGTCACTTTCGCCCACTTCCACCAATTTGCCCAAATACATCACCCCGATTCGGTCGCTGATATGATGCACCACGTTCAAATCGTGCGAGATGAATAAATAAGTCAAACCGAGCCACTCGCGCAAATCTTCGAGCAAATTGATAATTTGGGCTTGCACCGAAACGTCTAAGGCAGAAGTCGGCTCATCGAGGACGAGCAAGCGCGGGCTGAGCGCGAGCGCACGCGCAATCGCCACGCGTTGCGCCTGTCCACCCGACAACTCATGCGGATAGCGGCTGAGATGCTGTTCTCCCAATCCCACTTGTTTCAAAAGTTCGATGACGTGTGAACGCGTCTCGTTTTTTCGCATATCGCTATGCGTAATCAGCGGTTCGGCGATAATATCGTGGACTTTATATCTCGGACTGAGGGAGGAGATGGGCGTTTGGAAAACGAGTTGCATCTCACTGCGTAAACGGCGGACGGCTTCGCGCGTGAGAGCGGTTAGCTCCTGTTCCCCAAACATGATCTGACCCTCGGTCGGCTCCAGCAAACGCAACGCCAAACGTCCCAGCGTTGTTTTGCCGCATCCCGATTCCCCGACCAGACCGAAAGTCTCGCCCTCGTAAATCTCCAAATCCACGCCATCCACCGCGTAGACGTAACGGATATTCCCCGTCAGCCAGCCGCCGGGAAGACGGAAATGTTTTTTCACGCCGCGCATTTGCAAAAGGGCTTGCTTAGACATGGGCAACCTCCTTCTCGCTCGCTACGCTTGCAAAACACGCGCTGTAATGCAAATCGCCGATTTGCATTAAGGGCGGTTGTTCCTTCTCGCATCGCTCGAAGGCGAGTTCGCATCGTGGCGCAAAGGGACATCCCACCACCGCACCGGGGTTGAGCGGCACCGTGCCGGGGATCGCGTCCATCCGCTCGCCGCGTAATTTGGGGCGGGGGATGGCTTTAATCAATCCGCGCGTGTAAGGGTGTTGCGGATTGTTGAAAATATCTTTGGTATAGCCGCTCTCTGCCACTCGCCCCGCGTAGAGAACGGCGAGACGGTCGCAGGTGTTGGCGACTACGCCCAAATTATGGGTAATTAAGATGATGGAGATGCCAAATTCATCGCGCAACTCTTTGAGCAAAGTCAAAATTTGGGCTTGGATGGTCACATCGAGGGCGGTGGTGGGTTCATCGGCGATGAGCAGTTTCGGTTGGCACGCCAGCGCGAGGGCAATCATCACGCGTTGTTGCATCCCGCCCGAAAGTTGATGCGGATACGAGTTCATAATCCGCTCTACATCGGGGAGACCGACCGATTCAAAGATTTTTGCGATATGGGCGCGAGCTTCTTTGCGGTTCATGTCGAAATGCTCGCGAACGATGCGGGTGAGTTGTTTCCCAATCGCAAAAACGGGGTTGAGCGAGGTGGTCGGGTCTTGGAAGATCATCGCAATCTCTCCGCCGCGTATCTTGCTCATTTCACGCTCCGAAGTATCGGGTAGGTTTCGCCCCTCGAAGAGAATCCTGCCTTGCGAGATAGTCGCCGATTGTGGGAGGAGTTGTAAAACGGAAAGTCCCGTAACCGTTTTACCACAGCCGGTTTCCCCGACCACGCCGAAGATCTCACCCCTGTTCACGTCAAGGGTGATCCCGCTCAATGCTTTTAAAATCCCCCGCCCGGTCTTAAATTCCAGATGTAAATCCTGTATTTGGAGGAGTGTGTTGCTCATTGGTATTGCCTCGGGTCGAAAATATCGCGCAGGGTATCGCCGAGCAAGTTGAATGCAAGGACGATGACGAAAATCGCCAAGCCGGGGAAGGTAGAAAGCCACCATTGCTTGAGGATGTAGGAACGTCCATCGCTGATCATCAATCCCCAATCGGGATTTGGCGGTTGCGTCCCCAAACCGATGAAGGCGAGACCGCCCATCGCCAAAATGACGGTGCCGAGGTCAACGGTCGCTTGGACGAGAATCGGGGAGATGGTGTTGGGGAGGATATGTTTAAGAATGATGAGCGAATCGCGCACGCCAACGGCTTGGGCGGCTTCGACAAAAGCGCGTTCTTTTAAGCTGATAGTTACGCCGCGCACCAAACGCGTATACCAGGGCCAC
>CAZERH010000348.1:0-2588 GCA_964515535.1 uncultured Anaerolineaceae bacterium | reverse complement strand
CGTCCCTTCTGGCTATTTCAAAAGGAAGATAGTTTTTTAAATGATGTCCTGATTTGAAAATCTTTCTTATAAAAACATGACCATAACCTTCCGTCCCTCCCAGCAAAAAATCATCGCCTACACCCACGGCACAATGGGCATTTCCGCCGTCCCCGGCGCGGGGAAAACATTCACGCTCTCCGCCCTCGCCTCCGAAATCATCGCACGCGGCAAACTCGCCCACGACCAAGAAGTGCTGGTCGTCACCCTCGTCAATTCGGCGGTGGATAACTTCTCCAACCGAATCAACGAATTCATCACTGCACGCGGGCTTTTGCCGCGCGTCGGCTACCGCGTCCGCACATTGCACGGGTTGGCGCACGATATTGTCCGCGAAAAACCGGGCACGGTCGGGCTGGAGGAGCGATTCGGCATTATAGACGAGCGCGAGGCAAATTTCATCCGCCGCGAGGCAGTCAACGCATGGCTATCCGTAAATCCAAACACCCTCGATGATTACATCGACCCCAATATGGAAGAATCCAAACGCGATTGGGTGCGCAGACAACAATTGCCGCGTAGCCTCGAAAGCATCGCCAACGCCTTCATCCGCTCAGCCAAAGATCGCCGTATTCTCCCCGACCAACTCCGCGCCCAACTCGCCAATCAGCCCGCGCCCCTGCCCCTCGCCGAGATGGGGCTCGCTATCTACAGCGATTATCAGCGCGCCCTCGCCTATCGCGGCGCGGTCGATTTTGACGATCTCATTCGCCTCTCCCTCGACCTCCTCGAGCGTGATCCCGATTTTCTCGCCCGCCTGCAATATCGCTTTCCCTACATCCTCGAAGACGAAGCCCAAGATTCCAGCCAGACCCAAGAGAAAATTCTGCGCCTCCTTTCGAGCGGTTCTTCGACAAGCTCAGGACAAGGCAACTGGGTACGGGTCGGCGACCCCAATCAAGCGATTTTCGAGACTTTCACCACCGCCAACCCGCAACTTCTGCGAGATTTTATCGCTCACGAAGCCGATTATCGGCGTGCGCTCCCCGAATCGGGACGTTCTCAGCCCGCTGTGATTGATTTAGCGAATCAACTGATTGATTGGGTGATGGAGGGACATCCGGACTTAGGCGCGCGAGACGCGCTCGCGCCGCCCTATATCCATCCTACCGACCCAAGCGATCCCCAGCCGAATCCGCCCGTGAATTGGGCTGGAATCCATTTAATCCACACCACCTACACCCCAAACGCCGAGTTGCACGCCCTCGTCCAATCGGTGACGCGTTGGTTGCCCGAAAATATGGATAAAACAGTTGCGATTCTCGTCCCGCGCAATAATCGCGGCGCAGAGATTGCCACCGCCCTCAAAGCGGAGGGGATCGAAGTTGTGGAATTGCTTACCTCCACGCAAGCCACCCGTCAGACCGCGGGCGCGTTGGGCAATATCTTGCAATATCTCGCCGATCCGCAATCGGCGCAAAAATTGGCGCGGGTTTATCGCGTTTGGCGCAGAGAATGGAAAGAAGACGAAGATTATCTCGAATTTTATAAACATATCACCGCGCTCATCCGCAAGGCGGGGAAAACGGAAATGCTCCTCGCCCCATCCCCCGATGAAGATTGGCTGGCAAGTTTGAGCAAGAGCGAACCCGAGGAGGTCATCGAAGAGATTCTGTTTTTCCGCGAAAATGTCCAAAGGTGGCTGGACGCGGTCACGCTTCCCATCGATCAATTAATCCTAACCTTGGCGCAAGACCTTTTCACTGAATCGGCGGATTTGGCGTTGGCGCATAAATTGGCGTTGGTGCTAAAACAGGCGCAAAACGACCACAGCGAATGGCGGTTGCCCGAACTGACCGGCGAATTGGCGGTAATTGCCAAAAATCAACGCAAATTTCTCGGTTTTTCAAACGATGACGCGGGATTTGACCCCTCCCAACATGCCGGAAAAGTGGTCGTAACGACCATGCACAAAGCGAAGGGGTTGGAGTGGGACCGGGTTTATTTGACGGCGGTGAATAATTACACTTTCCCTGCCAACCAGCCAAATGACAGCTTTATCTCGGAAAAATGGTTTTTGCGTGCTTCGACAGGCTCAGCAAACGGACGATTGAATCTCGAAGCCGAAGCATTGGCTCAACTGGATACCGCCACGCAAACCGGCGAATACGATTGGTATAGCGAGGGACAAGCCACGCTGAACGCCCGCACAGATTATGTGAGGGAGCGATTGCGACTCTTTTATGTGGGGATTACGCGCGCGAAGGAAGAATTAATCATAACGTGGAATAATGGGCGAGGAGCTCAAACGCAGGCGTTGGGGTTTGCGGCTCTTGAAATGCGGAATGAGGAGGTTTAAACACGAAGCAAGCGGGTTTTACGGAGATTTTTTGAATGCGAAAATTCCCAAAACGGGAAAAGGTGCTATAATCAATGAGAATCATTTCAGAAAAAACTTTAAGCGAGTATTGGAAAGCCCACGCAGAGACACGAGGTCCTTTAGAGGCATGGCTTGAATTTGTGAGGCGCGCAAAATGGAAAAAGCCGACAGATGCACAAAAGGCTTATGGCGATGATGTTGTTATATCTTCACGAAGATTAGTTTTCAA
>CAZERH010000347.1:0-2593 GCA_964515535.1 uncultured Anaerolineaceae bacterium | reverse complement strand
TTAAGCCTTAATCATGGTCAATAACATCTTGAATTTTTGGGTTGCCTTTATCGCGTGGGGTTTGTCTGCGGGGAGAATAATAGATTCTCCAGCCTTCATCATAAAAGATTTTTCTGCGATGATAACTTCGGCTTCACCATCTAATATCTGCACCAGCGCGTCAAAGGGGGCAGAATGTTCGCTCAGTTCTTGTCCTTCGTCAAAAGCAAAGAGGGTGATATTCCCCTTCTCGGCACGTAATACCTGACTGCTGACAACCGCTCCATCTTGATATTCTGCTAACTTAGCGATTTTTAGTATTTCAGCTTTTTTTGCTTCAGTCATTTTCTGACTCCTTATCATTTAATCTCAATTGAATAATTTGCTAACTCACGCGTAAAGCGGGTTGTGCCGGTTACCACCAAAATCACTTCGTCATATTCACCACCCAACGAGATGGGGATGTCAGCGGTTTGGTCATCAGAAAGTTCGATAATTTCTACGGTGGTTTCATTTCCCTTCAAAATCAAGGCGATTTGGAAGGTTTGCGGGAGGATGTTTTGGACGCGGACAAAGCCTGCCGACTCCCATCCGCCATCATCGGATTCGAAATCTGAGAAATAGTCTATGGCATCAATACGGATGTCGTCTATCAGCATTCCCTCGCCGTTGACAGCCGCGTCGGTGACATACTCGAAACGAACTTGCACCTCTTTCCCGGCATACGCGCTGAGGTCAACATTCTCTTGCACCCAGTCTCCCGTAACACCGTTAAATGCCCAGCCGTAAGAGTTGCCGGAGGGGTCTTCATCTGTGCCAAGCGGGGTGGTGATAATGTCCCAGTGTTCGCCGTCTTCGGAGACTTCGAGATAGACGTAATCGTAATCTGTTTCAATATCGTACCAAGTTTGAAAGGATAAAGTGATGTCTCCCGCAACCGAGCTAAAGTCGAAATCTCGCGTTAGGGTCATGTCCGATTCGTCTCCTTTATTGCTCCAAAAAGCGTAAATGCCGGAAAAAGAGTCGGTTGGCAGTAATCTTGTTTGAGTCGCGCCGTCAAAGTGGATTGTATAATCGCCATCGCATTCAATCTGAATATAATCGCCGCCGTACTGGTGAACGCTGTAATCTTGTGTATGAGGGCAAGAATCAATATTTTCGGTGGCTCTGGGCTGAGGGGCAGATTCGTAATTATGATAGGTGTAGCGACCATCGCCAACGCTGGCATCTTTGAGATAGTTGGCGGTTAGCCAGTCGATGACGAGTGCATCCGCGCCGATGGGATCACCTGTGAGGTTGTCTGTGGCGTTGATTTCGCGGAGCGTTTTATCTACGCTATCCATGCCGTTATAGGGGTTGCCAGCGAGGGCTTGGGTGGCTGTTTCTCCAAACCTATCTAGGAAGTAGGTGGTGAACATGAATGCCGCGCCATAATGCGGGGTGGTGGCGTTTTGGTCGTTGGGCCAATCGTTGAGTTGTAAATCGGGGCTATTGGTATAGACATAATCAAATCCACCGGGGTTATACCCCGCGAGGAAGGTAGCAAGTTCCGAGAAGCCCTCGTTGAGCCAAGAGGATTCGTTGCGGTCTTGATTCCAGTGAATCATGTGTTGGAATTCATGTGTGAGTACACCGTAGGTGAAGTCTTCGCTGAGATAAGTGTTGTCGGCGTTGAAAAGGAACATTTCATGGGCGTTGGAGTATTCATGCGCGAGGGGGTGATATTCATCGGCGGAGGAATAATAGCCCGCGATGCTAGAACCAATGCCGCGTGCGTAGAGAATATAAACGTGTTCATCTTCATCTACGCCGGGAGACCATTCAGAGCCAAAAAAGGCGCGGGTGGTGGGGTAGATTTTATTCTCGAAGGCATCCATGAGGGCTTTCATCTCGTCATCTTTGAATGAAACGCCATCTTGTACCCAAAAATAAGAATGGTCTGTTACATATTGGAGGGTGGCATTCACTTCAAAGTTTTCATTTGTGCCGACATCGGTTGCCCAAAAGGTATCTGTATCCCCAACCGGACGCGGGGATTTATGTTCTTTGAGTGTGTCAGGAATTTCGCAAATCCCTTTGAGCCTACAGGATATTTCGGGTAGATTATTAGCTGGAACAAGTGTGTCTTCTAAGGTGGAGAGGGTATCTATCGGCACTTCTTTTACGGGGGTGCGATCCACTACGATGGGTTCGGTAGGAACTGCTGTGGACAAATCGGGGATTTCAAGACCGCCTTCTATATCGCTAACGATATTGTCGCCATTTTCATAAAGCCAAAGCATACTGCCGCCCGCGAGGACAAGACAACAACAGAGTAGAGCAATGGCAATGCCAACGATAATCCAAACGGTTTTTGTACCAGATGATTTGTTTTCTTGCATAGGGTGTCTCCTTGAAAAAATGATGGATAAATTCCATCGAAAATAGGCTTGAAGAACGCGTGTGCCTATTTTAGCTTAAAAACCCCGATAGTGCGATTTTGGTAAGGAGAATTTGTTTGGATATGAAAAATATAGCTACTCAGCCTGATAAAAACAGAACCTGATTTTTCCGATTTACTACCTCGTAAACTAAGTACTCTGTAGTTTTTGACATTTCCTAAAAAATGCGAGAA
>CAZERH010000346.1:0-2598 GCA_964515535.1 uncultured Anaerolineaceae bacterium | reverse complement strand
CGAAGTAAAATTTGCCATAGATTCAGTTCGTCAGGCATCCAAACTTGTTCAAACCGTCCAGACCGAAACCGCCCAAAATGCCCTCACCAAAGGTGATAAATCCCCCGTTACCGTTGCGGATTTTGCCTCTCAGGCTCTTGTTTCTCATCTTCTTCAACAAGCATTCCCGTCTGCGCTTTTGGTGGGAGAAGAAGCCTCGGATGCGCTCAAGGAAGAGGGCGCGGAGCCTCTCCTCAAGCAGGTGACGGGATATGTCGCCCGCACCGTCCCCGAAATTGAGCCGGATTCCGTTTGTGAGCTGATTGACCGAGGAGCGGTATCTCCCGCCAAACGCTTCTGGACACTGGATCCCATTGATGGGACAAAAGGCTTCATCCGCGGTGACCAATATGCGGTTGCGTTGGCGTTGGTGGATGATGGTCAGGTGCAAATCGGTGTGCTGGGATGCCCCAACCTGACAGATGGCTATATCTCACAACCGGACGGCGAGGGGACGCTCATTATCGCTATGCGTGGTCAGGGGACGTGGTTAACGAGCATTGCTAATGCCGAGAAAGATGATTGGGAACAGATTCACGTCTCCCCACGCGCGAATTCAGGCGAAGCTCGTCTGATGCGCTCTTTTGAATCCGGTCATACAGATGTGAGCAAAATAGATGAAATCGCAGACGCATTAGGGGTAAAAGTTGAGCCTGTGCGCATGGATTCTCAGGCAAAGTATTCGGTTTTGGCGGTGGGTGAGGGCGAAGTGATTTTGCGTTTACTTTCCCCGAAAATGCCAAATTATCAAGAAAAAATTTGGGACCAAGCCGCAGGCTCTATCGTGCTTGAAGAAGCCGGTGGGCGCATCAGCGATTTGGACGGGAAACCGCTTGATTTCTCGCAGGGACGTAAATTAATCAAAAATCGCGGCGTCTTGGCAACAAACGGATTACTGCATGAAAAGGTGTTGAAAGCTTTAAGAAAAGTTGGCGCATGATGATAAAAAAACGCCCGCATTTGCGGGCGTTTTTTCTTTATTAGGGCGTTATTGTTTCGGTGGGTGCGCCATCCGGTGTTTCCGTTGGCAGGATAATGCTGGTCGGTTCCGGCGTATTTGTTGGGGGGTAACAAATTTTGTAAGCTTGATTTTTGTTCTTCGCGGCAACTTCATCTAGCGAGCCATAAGCCTCAGCAGTAATATATTGATTATATGCGCCGCAAGCGTCGTTTTGGACAAGGAAAAGCTCATCGCCGTAGCGCATTAATGCGTAATAATAGCGTTCTGCCGCGGTCATATTTGAAGCATTATCCCAAACATTAGGGGCATAAGCTGATAGCTGACCAAAATAGTTCACCGCTTGCTCCCAATTGATCTCCCAGAAAGATGCGGCAATAATATATAGGCGTGCGCTTTCGCGTGCGTTATTTCCGGCACTATCTAAAGGACCAAAACGCTCCGATAAAGTTAGGAAGTAAATGCCGCCCTCAAGATCGCCTTCTTTGGTGATTTTTTCGTAACCGTTATTGTGTAAAGCAAAATAGTACATCCCGTCTACTTTGGCGGTTTCGTAATTGGGGTCGTCTTTACGCAGTTGGTCTAGCGCGGCGAGCGCGTTTGTCCAATCTCCGGCGTTAATTAATTGTTGGGCGTTTGAGAATATCGCCTCCACACCGCGCAAATCGGGGGTGGGGGTGAGGGTGGGCGTTAAAGTGGGGTTGGGCGTGGTGGTAAAGCTCATACCTAAAATCGCCTGCGCCATGCCCTCTGTCGCGCCGGGGTAATTCGCATCGTGTTGCACTATATATTCAAAATGTTGGCGAGCATGGTCGTAGCGACCCTCTGCTAAAGCGATTGCACCAAGTTGAAATTGCTCTTCTAGTTTCCCTGAGACCATGGTCGCTTCGGCATCTGAGCGCATCTTGATTCCGGAGTTATATCCGCCAAAAATGCCCAGAGCAATAATGGCAATAACGCCCAGAAAAGTGATCCAAAATCGCTTTTTACCGGACTTTTTCTTTATTTTTATTGGTTGTGTTTCTTCAATTTGTTCAGACATGGGGGGTATTATACTCGTTTTTTTCGTAGTTTCTCAAAATAAGGATGTGATGAATTTTGCAGGTAGGGGCGGAGGACTGTCTGCCCCTAAACTTAAAGATTAAATAAAAGCCGCATTTCTTTCCAGACAATTGGTAAAGCGATTCCGGCACCGACCAGCATCCCGACAATGGCGGTGATAACTGCGCCACCGGGTAGATATAGGGCGATTGCGTAAGCAACTGCGCCGCCGAGCAACGCTGAGATTAATCCGCGTAAGAGGGATGAGAACGCCGTGATGCGCGTGGGGAGACGTGAGTTCATTATGGATAGCTGTACGATGGCTTCAACAACTACTGCTAACTCTGCCAACGCGAGTCCCGCCGCGCTTAGCTGAGGGAAGTAGTTCAAAATAATGATTCCCGAGGAGATATAAATTCCCAAACGCAGAAAAATAGTTCCTAAAGGAATTAATGCCTCTTTGCGAGCATAAAATCCGCGTGAAAGCACTTCTTGGATGGCGTATCCAGCTAATGTTAATAGGAAGGCACGCGCTGTCCACGTTAGTAGGGCTGTGCCAT
>CAZERH010000345.1:0-2606 GCA_964515535.1 uncultured Anaerolineaceae bacterium | reverse complement strand
GCAAGATAATGCTGGCGGTCTAGTACCCACAAATAAAGGTCGCCTTCTGTTTTCTTTGGGAAATTTCTGAGAACTTCGCGCTCTCGAATGATTTTTACAATAGGCAGATAAACGGTATCGTACCAATGAGCAACCGCTTCGTCTTCGGGAACATCACGCTGGAGGTCTAGCCCCATAAAATAACGATGCACGGCGATATGCTCAAGCATACGCGAGAAACCATCGGGGATATTTAGTTTGATATTTGCCTCGGGGCGAATTTTATCTAACTTGGTGCGCTTGAGAAAATCGACTTTTTCCCCCAGTATTTGCAAATCTTCGGGACGCAAATCGGCGGTGATGGAAACCTTTGTAGCACATTCTCGAGTTTCTGCATCGATAAAAATTTGCCCTTGCTCACGCGCCACCGAAACGCGGTGATGGCCATCTACAACAAAATACACATCGCCAACTTTATATAAGACAACTGCCGGAAGGCTAATTTCTTTATAAAAGGCGCGGTTAACGCGTTGCCAACGCTGGGCGGTATTGTCTTTTTTAGGCAGGAAAGCGCGGTCAAATTCGTGGTATCTGTTAAGACTCCCCGCTATTTTTTTTACCTCAACCGTTTCCACGCCACGATAGATAGGACCGCCGATTGCCAGTTTTTCTTTGACTTCACTATACGATAATAAAGTTGTCGGTTGCCCTGAGAGAATGGCACGCACTTTATTGAAAAAAGCCTTTTTTCGGGCTCGCTTGAAATCGGAACTTACTTGAGATGTGAGAGAATCAACCATTATTTACTTCGATTATTTTATAAGGATGGATATTCATAATTTTCGTTTCGCCATATTGAGTGGTCGCAGTTTCTAAGTTTTGTCTATAAAAATGAGTATGCCCATGAAAGTGGTAGCGTGGTTTTGCCAAGCGGATTAAAAGATTAAGAGCCTTTAGCCCCTGATGTGCCTGTGAATCATCATCGTGAATACCAAAAGGAGGGGAATGTGTGATAAGGATATCTAAAGCGCGACCATAACGAATTTTATTTAGCAATAACGCGGGGATAAGTTTCAGGATGCGCGCGTGAATTTGGGCTTGCGTATACTGGTTGACACCATCCGGACGATAACGGATACTGCCCCCCACGCCAGCAATTAACAAGTTTCCAACTCGGGCAGTTTTCAGGTCAAGATTAATCCCCCCCTCCGCTCTGGAATCGGTCACAGATTTTTGATATTTAGGGTCGTGGTTGCCCGGCACATAATAGAGAGGCAAATGAGCAACGGTGAGGAGATATTCTAAATACTCATAAGGTAAATCACCGCAACCTATTAGAAAATCAACATCGTCAAAATGATGATTCGCTGATAGGGTATATAGGCGATTTACAACTTCGTCACTAACCGCTAAAATTTTCATGACCCTATTTTACCCCGCTATCGAAAAGAGGCTAGAGGACTTTCGCTCAGACGGGCGTGTGGCATACCCTCTTTCTTGAGATTGAACAGGGAATGGTTACGCAATTTCTCCGTTGCGATTGCTTTCTACATTCATAATGGCAGGGATGAAAAAAGCCGAGACACCCATCAACAGCGTCAAGCCGCCCGCAATGTACAGTTTAAAATGTCACACCTGTGTTTTTGATAGAGGCGGTTGCCCTCCATTTGATTGTGTATATCCCTTACGAAGAAGCGCAAGAATTGGATGATGAGTTTCACAGATTATCTGCTGAAATAAGAGGGATTATAGAAAAAGTTGTTGAGACGATAGGCTAAGAATACGCATTCTTAAACCAAAAACTTCCGAAGTCTTTAAGACTTCGGAAGTTTGCGTTTAGGTTAGATTCTCTCATCGACACCAACATCCAAAATAGCCAAGCCTGTGACCACCTTTGGGTAAAAGTCGGTGGATTTTTGGGGCATTTTCTCATCAACTGCGGTGCAGGCGACAATTTGCTCCATGCGGGTCGCGTTGAGTATGAAAAGGAACGCGGTCTCTTCGTTGGCAACGCGCTCGTAACCGAGATCGGGTTCACGGAGGTATTCGATGCCTTCTTTCGCATCAATGGTCGCTTCGCTGATGCCCATGATATGCTCAAGCAAGAGTTTGTGCAAAATGCTCGCATCGAGGGTTTGCCAAACATCAGCTCGGTCGGGAGCTAATGTCTCCATAACGGAAGCAGATTTCAGGGTCAAGAAGTGATACGCCCCATTGCTGACCAAGCCGAAGCATCCCATCTGCCCGATAGCGGCAGACATTTTGGATTCCAGCGTGGCGCGGTCATCCACTTTTTCTACATCAAAATATTCACCAACTTTGGCAAGAATCTCTTCTGCACTCATCGTTTTATAGTCAAAAATCAGGCGATGAGTGGGCAAAATGGTGAGACCGGGGTTGCTCATGCTGACGAGAGCGACCATGAGGTAATTGAAGGCGGCGTTGGCGGGCGCAGACGGATATTTTTTGCGCATCTCTTCACGGTAGGCAATGGCGGTCTCGTAACGATGATGCCCGTCTGCAATGATGAGACCGGTTTTAGGAGCCATCTCCGCTTGAACTGCGGCGAGGACATCCTCATCGGTGACAACCCACAGCTTTTGGCGGACATCTTTCTCGAAGAGTTC
>CAZERH010000344.1:0-2609 GCA_964515535.1 uncultured Anaerolineaceae bacterium | reverse complement strand
CTAACTTCGACAAAAAGATGCCAATTGACAAGTATTTTGCCCATAGAAGAGCAAATTCTTATCATTTTGGTGCAATGCACCCTCTTTTCTATCCCAAATCCGTAAACTCCGTGTTCAAGAAAAATTAAGGCACAGGCGCAAAAAAGAGATCTAAGCCGCGATTGCCAACAAAGGGGATAAAGCCAAGTTCACGCGAGGTGGCATAAATCCACGCCACATTTTCAGGTTTTAGCGCATAATCTACTGTAAAAACAGGAATCTCCTTCTCTTGGGCGAGATCCAAGAAGAAAAGATATTCTTCGCTCGAAACGTGCAAGGTACTTTCGGGAAATTTGTCAAATTGACGCTGACACGCGGGGGGAAGTGAATCGTAGTAGGCGGTTGAGTCAATATCCGCATCGGTGCGGGGGAGCGGGCAATCGCCTTCGGGGTTGTTGTCTGCGCCGCCATCAAACCAAGTTTGCTCTTGCGCCAATCCGTCAATGGTCGCTGAGTATTCCGCGTATTCCACCAACTCCGCCGCATTTTGGGCGATGATGACACAATCATCACAATCGGATTTGATTTTGGCTGAAATAAAATTCACGAACTCAATCATCGCGTAAATGGGATTAACTCCCTCATCTATCGCTGTATTCGCTACATTTTCATCCGAATAAGCCTCTACCCAATCAAGATATACGCCATCGAACCCTGCTCCCGTAACTTGGTCTAAAACCCCGGAATCTTCGAGCCAAATGGCTTGCCACGCATCCGCCCAAAACGCGACCGGATAATTCTCCGCCCAGCCATCCGGATCAGCCCCCACAATCCACGCAGGATTACCGACTTGCCAATCCTCCTGCCAATAAACGCGATACTCTTCCGCTTCGCCAATGTCAAGATAAGCAATCACCTTTTTGGGATGCGGGGCATTATGCAATTTTTCAACAACCTCCGCCATAGGAAAATCACTATTCTCCGCTTCGGAGGGAATAAAATCAAGAACAACCATGTCGTAATCTGAGTTAATGATTTGGTTGAGAATTTTATCGCTCAGATTCACGTCTATAAAATAGAGCCAAGTATCTATATTTTCGAGCCAATTTTCAGCGTTAGCTTGCTCCGAAAAATTAGACGGGGAAATTTCGTTTTTTGCCCAAAATTCTTTATAAACATCCCATAAATCATTGTCCATATTTTGTCGGTTGGCGGAGTTTTCTCCGAGGCGGAAGTTGAAATCGTGGTCGCCTTCTGTTAGCGGCTCCCAAGCAGGATACCACATCCAAACCGCGTAATTGATGCCGCGTTGTTCGAATAAATCCCATTGATCTCGCATGAAATCTGCCGCGCCCGGCTCCCAACGAATTACGCCACATTCGTTTACCGCAGTGGGTGCCTTAAATCTCTGCTGAAAATCACCGATGAGATAGAAATAATTTTCCAACCATTGACGATTGATTTCTTTCGTCTCTCCGTCCCAGCCGGGATCGAAAACGCCGGGGTAGCTATTTTTCACTTCGCCTTCGTCCTGATGGGTGAAGGTGAAAGGTTCGTATTGATGGAAGGTATAAACCACGCGTGCATCGTCCACTTTTTTGATGTCACCAAGCCAATCTAATGCGCTATAACCCATTCCCGCGACCAAGATGGGTGTTTCTTTGTCCACTTCTCGAATGGAATCCACAATTGCGGGGAACCAGCTATTCCAGTCGTAGCCGGTGTTGGCGTATTCGGCGTAGAATTCTTCTAACTCCCAGATTCCGAGAATGTCATTGGCATTCGGCTCGACCATTAAATCGTAGCCGACCACAACGGGATTATCTTTATAGCGTTCGGCGGTATATTGCCACATTTCCGCCCACGCTTTTTGCGCCTCTTCATCTTCCCAAACGCTTTCGATGAGATATTTTTGGTTAAACCAATCTCCTGCGCCTTCGCGGAGAATAGAAAATTCGCTTCGTCCCGGTCCCGTGCGGGCGGAGATGACGGCAAACAAATCCGCTTTTTCTGCCATTTCTAGCAGACGATCCAGATTGGCTTGGACAGCTTCATCCAAAAGATAGGGCGGATCGACCGTGAAAAGTCCCGGCGCGGAGATGTTGACATAATTTGCGCCCATGGCGGAGAACGCGTCAAAATCGGCTTGGGTGTAGGGGGGACCGATTGCACCATCGCCCATGAATTCTAGCCCGTCCAACTCGGGAAAAACGCGGCGTTGATAGATATTTGCCCCGCGCAGTTGTGTGCCATTTGTCCATAACGAGAATTTGTCTACGATGGGCGCATCCACAACAAGAGGGGCTTGGGTTGCAGGCAAAGATTCTTCAAGGGGAGCAGGTTCGGATATGCGCGTTTCGGGTTCTATATCTCCGGAACAGGCAACCAAAAATAAAGTGAGGAGTACGATAATTTTTTTCATGTCCCTATTTTATAGGATTTTCTCTTGAAATCCAAGAAGTCAAAAAAAGTAGGGGCGGACGGCTGTTCAATCCTAGCAATTTAAGACTTTCGCTCAAGCAGTAGTGCATCGCACCAACTTCGACAGAAAGATGCTAATTGACAAGTATTTTGCCCATCGAAGAGCAAATTCTTACCATTTTGGTGCGATGCACCCTCTTCTTTTGAAG
>CAZERH010000343.1:0-2612 GCA_964515535.1 uncultured Anaerolineaceae bacterium | reverse complement strand
CAGGGGCAAGCCCACCTTCCGTGCGTGTCGGCGCGTTCAATCCGCTTAAAAGAGATATGAGAGAAATGCCAAGTACAAAGGCTAAGACAAGAGGCAGGAATGACAAAGGCGAAGGTGAAAGGCGGTCTTCATAATTATCTGATGTGAAATCGTCTACTTCTTCCCAGTAATCATCTTCAGGGTAATAGTATTCTTCATCTTCATCAAATTCCTCGGCGAAGTCCTCCTCAAAATCATCATATTCATCGTAATAAACATCATCGTACATATTTCACTTGAGTACATTTTCCTTTGTCTAAAATTTACGTTCTTCTTGGCGTTTATTAGAACGCGCGCCCGAGGCAGAGAGGTTATGGTAGGTGGGTTCTGCGCTAAAACTAGCCTGCGGTTTAGGTGCAGGACGGCGCGCGGCGGGCTTTCGGTACGAATTACGCACGGGGGTTTTGCTTTTGCTCTTTTGGTAGGTGTTTTTTCGCGTATCTTGGCTAAATAAGCGTTCCCCCGCGAGGGAGAAAGTGCCGATAATTAAAACGCGGATTAGCCAAACCATGAGCGCAACAAATACCGGAACGACTTTCGTCATCGTTTCTGAGCTGACCACCGCACTACCCACGCTCCCGTTTTGCGCAATGGCAATGGATACACCCCACCATGTAAGCATCGCGTTCATTAGGGCGGCTAAAAGCCACGCCCCAAAAAGATACCAGACTTCGGCGGGTTCTTCAGCCCCCTCTTCGGGAGTGAAGAGACGGGCAACGCCCGCAAAGTCAATGCCGCAAAAGGCAATTGCCAAAATTGTTGCCCAACGGATGCCCACAAAACGCAAATCGCCGAGCATGTCTTCCAGTGCGAAAGCAGTGGAACTAAAGTTGAAAATTTCAAATGCGAGCAATGCCGCAATAATCATTAATCCCCAAGCCGCGCCGCGTTCTAATGTGCGCCCGTTTAAAAATGATGTTGATTTAAATCTATTGACATTGGTTTTCATTTCGACCTCCTTAGTGCCGAATGGATAAGTAAGCACATTATAGAACAACTGTTCTATAATTGTCAATAGGCTATAAATTTTGCGAAATGTGGAGAAAGACACGTCGCGCGTTCTAGGTTTGCGTGCCAATATCTATCTCTTCGCTTGGCGTAAGCACCGCCAAGCCGCCTACGCTACGCAGAGGTCGATTAACGGCACGCAAGTTGAAAACACGCGCGTCACAGTGTTTTCAACCGAATTTATTCTTATTTTTGCATCACTTCATCCGCCCAAGTGTGCGGCGGGCGAACAATCCACCAGCGTATCCAGTAAAGGGCAAAGATGAGGAGAAGGGGTAAAAGGTAGGTGAGGATTTCGATAGCATAAGGGACGCGCCAGACAATTATCCACGATGTGGGAAGTAGCAAAAGTGCGAGAGAAACGCCCCATTTTCTGTTGCGCCAGCGATCCTGCATATTTTTGAGGATTAGCGCAAGAGGTAAAAAGAGAAAGGGAAAAATATCTGCGGTGATATGAATGCCAAGAAAGGGTGTTATGGCTAGGCTAAAACCGGCAAGCCATAAAACATGTTGGTTTGTACCTTTGCGCACCGCATTCCACTCCAAAATGAGAACAAGTATAGAAATCCATTTAATGATACCTGCGATGAGAACTCCCCTATTTGGATACCAAATTAAGAGAGTTTCGCCCAAAAGCATTCCATGCTCTGCGCACAGATTAGCTAAAAGAGAGCTTGCAAAAGGGAGTATCCAGTTTGGGAAGATTATGAGAGAAAAGCCGACAATTGAAATGAAGCTCATTGCCAAAACAGAAAAAACGCGTTTCCGCCGAGAAGTGATAAGAACAAAAAGAATAAGAAGAAATAAGAGCCCACCCCTTGTTAAATAGCTCGCGCCAAAAACGAGCAAGATTGCAAGAACTTCATCCCATTTTTCACGGAGGGCTACTAATGCCAAGAAGAGGATAAATGTTGTAAATATCGCACTGCTCGCGACCATGATGGGATAAAGACCATAAAAGCTGAGGAAGATTGCGGTGAAAAAGAGTGTTAAATTAAGGCGAGAGATTTTCCATTCTGCCAGATAGATGCTAAGGAATCCTACGCCAAAAAGAGTGATTTCGGCAAAACTCATCCAAAGAGCGCGAGCCAAGTCGAAGTTTTCAATGAAGGCAAAGGGAAAATAAAAAACAAGCAAATAAAAGGGAATATCCAATCTGTAGGGATATTCGTTCTCATTGGCGACGTGTCCGTAAATTTCTATTTGAACTTCACGGGCAAATTCTGCAGTATAGGGGTTAATTTGGTCAAAAAGATAGGCGCGTGATCCCATCCAAGGGACTAGGAAATTTTCCCCGCTAGAGATACGAGGACTAATCGTTGAGTTTGCCGCAAAAAGAATACCGATGAGACTCGCAAAGGCAAATAAGATGATTGCAAAAGGGCGTAGTTTTTTCAAGGTAGGTGAACCGGAGGAAAGAATAGTGAAAGCAGATAGCAATTATAAAGGAAAAAAGTGGGTAGAAAATAATCTATCCACTTCGAAGGGGTCATGCTTCACATTTCACTACACAAGAAGCTCACAATGATGGAGCTCTCCGCTAGGGTTTCTGAGGTTTTTCATCA
>CAZERH010000342.1:0-2615 GCA_964515535.1 uncultured Anaerolineaceae bacterium | reverse complement strand
GGTTTTCGCTTTCATGCGTAAATTAAGCATTTCCACAAAGACCGAGAAGCCCATAGCGAAATAAATATAAGCTTTTGAGATTTCTTGGTGCAAACCTTCCATAACGAGACTCAGACCAATTAAAAGCAGGAAACTGAGCGCAAGAATTTTGAGCGTGGGATGCTTATTAACAAAATTACTGAGGGGCGTGGCGGCGAAAAGCATAATCCCGACCGCAATAATCACCGCGATAATCATCACGATTAAATCATCTGCCATGCCAACCGCGGTGATGACTGAATCTAGCGAAAAAACAATATCCAGCACCGCAATTTGTGCAATAGTACCCCAAAAAGAAACGTTTTTCGCATTGGCACTTTCTTGGCTAATATGCCCTTCGAGATTGTTGTGGATTTCATGGGTGGCTTTGGCAAGCAAAAACAATCCGCCGCTGAGCAATATCAGATCTCGCCCTGAGATGGCTAGACCCAAAATGGTAAAGAGCGGTTCGGTTAATTGAATAACCCAAGAGATAGAGATGAGCAATAGGATGCGTGTGACCAATGCCGCAAGCAAACCGACTTGACGCGCTTTTTCTTGTTGATTGTCCGGTAATTTGCTACTTAAGATGGAAATAAAAATGATATTATCAATGCCGAGTACAATTTCTAATGCGGTAAGGGTTAGTAGTGCAATCCAAGCAGATGGGTCCGTAATCCAGTCCATAAATGAGCCTCCGGAACAAAATATAGTGCGCAGTTTATATAACACGCCCATTTTACCCGATAAAACCAGAGATTTGATAGCTTTTGACACCTTCTGCTAGAATACAGAGCGTATTTTTAAGTGTAGACAAAAAGGAGTTTCCCATGCTCAACTCAAAACATCTCTGGATAACTGCTCTCCTGCTCGGATTGTCCTTCGACATTCTCTTCTGGGAGAAAACACCAGGTATCTCTTTTTCAATTTTTATTGCCCTAATTCTTCTGGCTGGCATTCTCGTTTTAGCCGATTCAGGCATCCGCCCGAACAAGCGCGCGTTGGGCTTGATTCTGCCCATCGGATTTTTCGCGACAATGACTTTTCTTCGCGCCGAACCGATGACCACCTTTCTAAACTATTCGCTCACTTTTGTTTTCTTAGCATTTTTCGCACTAAGCTACACTGGAGGACGTTGGTTCTCATACAGCCTCAGCGATTATATCGTCGGCTTCTTCAAATTGGCTGGGAGTGCGCTCGGCAGTCCACTCGGCTTCATCAACGAAACGCGGAAAGCACAAAAAGAATCCGGTATCGAAAAGAAATCAAAAAGCATTGCACCTATTCTGCGCGGCATCATGATCGCTTTGCCGATTGTATTTATTTTTGCCTCTCTTCTCGCTTCTGCCGATGTGGTTTTCGCCCAGCGCATGGATAACCTCATCCAACTCGAAAACATGCCGGAATATATCTTTCGCGGCATTCTCATTTTTATCATCGGCTATCTTTTGCTCGGTGTTTTTCTCCATGCGGCTCGTAAAAGTCAAAACGAGAAACTCATCGGCGAAGAGAAGCCCCTACTTTCGCCTTTTCTCGGTTTCACAGAATCCAGCATCGTTTTAGGAAGCGTTCTACTCCTTTTTGCCGCATTTGTCGTCATCCAATTTCAATACTTCTTTGGCGGTAACGCCAATATCAATATAGAAGGCTACACCTATGCCCAATACGCCCGCCGCGGATTCGGCGAGTTAGTTACGGTCGCGCTCTTTAGTCTTTTTCTCTTCTTGGGATTAAGTGCCATCACCCGCCGCGAGCAAAAAAGCCACCGAAAAATCTTCTCCGCACTTGGCATTTCCCTCGTAGCACTCGTGCTGGTCATGCTCCTTTCCGCCTTTTATCGTCTCAATCTTTACGAAACCGTCTACGGATTCTCCCGCCTGCGCACCTATCCGCACATCTTCATGATTTGGCTGGGTGCGCTCCTCATCACGGTTGTTGCGCTCGAAATTTTCCACAAAGAACGCGCCTTTGCCCTCGCCATGACTCTCGCTATTGTCGGATTTGCCCTCACGCTCAACCTCCTCAACGTAGACAGTTTTATTGTCTGCCAAAATATCGCTCGCTCTGAAAACGCAAACTGGGATTTAGATTACGCCTACCTCGCCGATTTATCGGACGATGCCGTTCCCGCACTGGCAGAGGCATTAGAAGATAGCACAACCGCGACCCGGAACTTGGTCGCGGTTTCCCTAGCGTGTCACTGGTATCAAAACGAATCTCGTTTAAATGGCAAAGACCCGCTCCCATGGCAATCTTTTCATCTTTCACACGCGACTGCCTCCCGAACTTATACCCTCCTCGCCTCAAAACTAGATGGCTACTCTGCCAACGATGATGAATGGCATTGGCAAATCACCGCACCCAATGGCACGGAATATGATTGTTCAGACAGGTTCACTTGGGATTAACAAAACTCTACTTCTCTAGCCCCAAGAAAAACAAAAGGTCATGCTAAAAACGTGACCTTTTTGATTTACATCCGCAATCTATGGATTAGGCTTCATCCTCTTCCCGTACCCGAAAAACTCGTCAAGAGTCAGGACAAACCTTCGTAACCAAGTTCCCGCTAGCCAACGAACGATACGGTGCCACCAATG